>NZ_LKKV01000001.1:0-95578 GCF_001902585.1 Streptobacillus notomytis
CAAGCACTTGCTATTTTTGAGTATTCTCTATATTTTTCATCAATATTTGTTCCATTTTTTATAATTTTTTGCATTTTATTGCTAGAGTTAGGAACCATGTTAACTTTATCTTCAGTTTCAGCACTTTGTAATAATTTTTCAATTTCATTTTTTAAATCTGTGTACTTTTTCTTTTGATCATCTGTCAATTTATCTTCTAACTTAACTGTTTCATTAGTTAATGCATCATATCCCAGTCTTTCTTCATCATTCTTTTTAGCTACTGAATATGAACCTAATGCAACAGAATGATCAGACTCGACTTTTGCATTACTACCTAAAGCTGTTGCTCCAAATAGATCATCATCTATTTTACTATCTGCTCCTATAGCCACGTTATTTTCACTATATGAACCACTAGACTTAGCTCTATGACCTATTACTACTCCATTAAGTTGTGAATTAGTTTCCTCTCCTATAGATATTCCCTTATTGTGACTTATAGCCTTTTTTCCTAATGCTATAGATCCTGAATTAGCCTGACTTTCTGCTCCTATTGATATGGCATTTTGTCCATCAGTTTTTGAACTTTTACCTATTGCTATACTATCTGTTGTATTCGCCTCAGCTTTATTTCCTATTGCTATAGCATTATTTGAATGAGCCTTTGAGTTTGTACCTATTGCTATTGTATCTGAGCTTTCAGCACCATTAAGACCTTCTGTTTTAGCTCCTTTTCCTATAGATATACCACTAGTTGCTTTAGAGGTTGCCTCTGATCCTATTGCTATTGATTCTTGCTTTTCAGCTTCTGCCTTATATCCTATAGCTATTGATTTATCTCCAGTGTCTTTTGCTTCACTTCCTATTTTTACTTTATTATTATCTGTACTTATATTTGAATTTGTATTTGTATAGGTAATTACAGAAATTAATAAAAGAATTTTAATCAAATTAATGTTTCTCATCTTTAGTGCACACAATAAGGTTGTGCAATCTTCCCCTCCTTGTAACGACTTATTATACTTTTTATTTCCTCAATTATACCCCCCCCCAACTCGTTTTGTCAACATTTAAAAATATGAGAACTTTAAAATTCTCATATTTTATTATAGACTTTTAAGATACTTAATTTCTTCTTCTGTCATTTTTCTATATTTTCCAGTTTCCAATCCTTTAAGTGAAAGTTCCCCAACCTTTACCCTTATTAAAGATTTAACTGTATAACCTAAAACTTCAAACATTTTTCTAATCTGTCTATTTCTTCCTTCATGTATAGCAACCCTTACTTCTCTTTTAGTTATAACCTTAACTTTTGCAGGAAGAGTTCTTTGTCCTTCAATAACTACTCCATGTTTTAAAGCTTCTATATGATCATCAGTTATATCACTATCTATTTTTGCAATATAACTTTTGTATAATTTTTTCTTAGGATGCATAACATTATTATATATATTCCCATCATTACTAATTATTATTAGCCCTTCTGTCATATAGTCTAATCTACCATAAGTAAATAATCTTTTCTTAGACTTAATTAAATCTACAGCAAGTGTTCTTCCTTGTCTATCTTCATTAGAGCATAATACTCTTTTAGGCTTATTTAGAATATAGTATTCGTATTCTTTTTTTACTGTAACCTTTTCTCCATCTATTCTAACTATATCGCCATCTTCTACTTCACTACCTATAACAGCAATATTCTTATTAATAGTTACTCTACCTTCTATAATTAAATCATCAGCTTTTCTTCTGGAACAAAATCCAGATTCAGCTATATACTTATTTATTCTCATCTTCTTCCTTTCTGTTCATAAGCCAGTTACTTTTATCAAATTCTAGTAATTCATCTTTATTTCCTATACCTAAATAAGCATAAAAATCCTCAGTTACTTCATATAGATTAGGGTTACCTAAAGTTTTTTTTCTACCACTAATATATATTAGCTTCTTATCAAGTAGTACAGGTATAATATGATCTGCACCAGAACTTCTAATTTCCTCTATTTCAGATTTAGTTATAGGTCCTTTATATGCAATTATAGCTAAAACTTCAAAAGAAGATTTAGATAATTTTCTTAATTTAAGTTCTGGAGTGAAAAAGTTTTTAATAAGCTCACCTTTTAAAGCATTAGTTCTTAAAAAAACTTCTTCATTTTCAAAACATACATTTATTCCTTTTTCTTTATAATCATCAACTAATTCTTCTATAACTTTTTTCATTTCATCTTCATTTACTTTAAAAAAAGATGATAATTCTGAAAGACTTATACTTTCTTTAGAGATAAATAAAATTGCTTCTAAATCTGATTTCATATTTCCCCTTAATATTCATTCGTAGTTGGGAGTAGCATATTTTTATATTTTTCAAATTCTTGGAATATATTTGCTATCCCATTTATTACAGCGTATATAGGTTCGTTACATACCGTAACTTTTAATTTGAACTTCTCTTCTATTTTATCTTTTAATATTTTTATACTTGCTCCTCCACCAGATAGATATATACCTGTTTCATATATATCAGCAGCTATTTCTGGTGTAATTTCTTCAATAACCTTATCTATCTCATATATTATATGATCTATACTCTTATTAATAGCATCATTAACTTCCTTTACAGAAATTTTAATTTCCTTAGGTATGCCTGTTACAGATTCAGCTCCTTTAATTTGAAATAGTTCTTCTAAGTCATTTGAATTAGTTGCAGAAATTTTTAAATCTTCTGCTGTTTTTTCACCTACATTTAAATTAAATTTATCTCTAACATATTCCATTATATCTAAATTTAATTGATCCCCTGCTGTTTTAATAGAATGAGTTTTTGCAGCACCTCCAGAAACTATAAAGGCTATTTCTGTAGTTCCTCCACCTATATCAACTATTAAATGTCCCTTAGGTTCAAACATATCTATTCCTGCACCAACTGCTGCTGCTATAGGTTCTTCAATAAGATAAACTTCTTTAGCTCCTGCATCTTTAACAGCATCAACAACTGCACGTCTTTCAACCTGAGTAACTCCACTTGGTACACATATTATTACTCTATCGTTATATAGTTCTCCTTTTTTAATTTTACTTAGGAAAATAGATAACATTTTTTCAGTAATTTCATAATCAGATATAACCCCATTTTTTAAAGGTCTTTTTACTTCCATATATCCTGGAGTTCTTCCCATTATTTCTTTAGCTTTTTTTCCAATAAATTCTATACTATCTTCTGCTTTTGTATTTATTGCAACATATGTAGGTTCATTTATTACTATATTTTCTCCTTTAACATAAAGTACAGTATTAGCAGTTCCTAAATCTATTCCTATGTCTTTAACATCTTTATTTAAAACAAAGTTCCTTTTTAATGCCTTAATTATATTTTTAAACATATTTTTCCTCTCTTTAATCTAGTTCTGAATTTATATATCTATTTTGTTCGTCAATAACACCATTATTTCTAAGTTCTTCACATAATTTTGAAGCTCTGTTAAATCCTGTACTTAATTCTCTTTGCAATAATGAAATGGATAATCTATCTATATTATTTCTTTTAGCTATTTCAACTGCTTTTTCATAAAGTGGATCTCTCATATTATTATTCTGTTCTTCTTCAACCAATATCTCATTATTATATACCGCAACTTTCTTACTCTTAATAATATCTGTTAATCTATTAATTTCATCATCTGATATATATGCACCTTGCACTCTTTCAAGTTTAGCCTTACCATTATCCAAGAATAACATATCTCCCATGCCAAGTAATTTTTCTGCTCCAACCTGATCTAAAATAGTTCTTGAATCTGTATTAGATCTTAGAGCAAATGATATTCTACTTGGAAGATTCGCTTTAATCATACCTGTTACTACATCAACAGAAGGTCTTTGAGTTGCAACTATTAAATGTATACCTATAGCCCTAGCTTTTTGAGCTATTCTTGCTATAGATTGTTCTACATTATTTGAAGATACCATCATTAAATCTGCTAACTCATCTATTATTATCACTATATATGGCAACTTTTCCTTAGCATATTTATTATTATACGCCTCTATATTTCTAAGCCCAAGACTTGCAAGCTTCTTATATCTCTCTTCCATTTCATTAACAGCCCATTTAAGTGCTATAGCTGCCATGTTGGGATCTATAATAACAGGGGTTAATAAATGTGCTATACCATTATATGGCATAAGTTCAACCATTTTAGGGTCCACCATTATGAACTTAACTTCATCATCACTTTTCTTACTTATTAATGATGAAATTATGGTATTAATACAAACTGATTTACCACTTCCTGTAGTTCCTGCTATTAATAGATGAGGAAGTTTTGCAATATCTATAATCTTATTATTCCCAACTATATCCTTACCTAATACTACAGGTAATATTCCTTGATCAAGTTCTCTTGATTTTATAAGATTAGAAAAATATACTGGTTCTTTGATTTTATTTGGAGTTTCTATACCTATAGCATCCTTACCAGGAATAGGGGCTTCTATTCTTATTCTTTCAGCCTTTAAATACATAGCTATATCATCTTCAAGTTCAGTAACCTTTTTAACTCTTACATTCTTAGGTATTTTTATCTCATATCTTGTAATAGTTGGTCCCGTTCCATAATCTACAACCTTTGCATCTACTCCAAAATTTCTTAATACTTCTTCTAAATTTTCTATATTTTTTTCTATTTCCTTCTTCATTTCAGATATTTTTTCAGGATCCATACTCTTATCCTTAAACACTTCTGAAAGTGCAACCTTTAATTCTTCTCTATCTATAGCTTGAATCGGTTCTGGAATTATTTTTTCTTCTACTTTTTCAATTTCCTCTATTTCTTCTTCAAACTCTAAGTTTTCTTGAATTTCTTCTACTACTTTATTATGTTCAATAATTTCTTCTATTTCAGGTATTTCTATTTGTTCTTCTTGTTCCTCTTTTTTATTTAAAACTTCATAATTATCTTCTGCCATTTTTTGAAGAGCTTTTTTTTCTTGCTCTAATTTAGATTTTTCTATTTCATACTTTCTAATTTCAAGCATTCTATCATAATATTTATTCCATTCTTTTTGCTTAGCGCTCAATTCTTTTTCGCTATAATATTCTACTTCCTTATTTTCTTCAATCTTATCTTCATCTAATTTTTTGAATATCTCATCATCTAACTTTTTATTAGTCTTATTTACAAAGTAGTTTACAAAGTTTTCTTCAAATTGTTTTTCTTCTGCTTCCTGTAATCTCTTTTCATAAATTTTCTTTGCTTCAATTATTTTCTTCTTATTTAAATATTCTTCGCTTGAATAATAATCTAGTGTGTTAGTTATATTTAAATATATTAATCTAATAGTCTTACCCATAGCAAAAAAAGAAGTAAGTATAAAAAGTGCAACAGTTAAAACAAAAAACCAAGTCTTATTTATCACAGAAAAAAATGGTATAGAAAGTGCAGCCCCTATTATCCCACCACCTTTATACATAAAGGCATTTGCTAATATTTCCTGTCCTGCTTCAAACATTGTAGTTCCTGTTATTTTACCTAGATTAAATATAGTTAAGCTAACTGATAAGAACATAAATGCAAGAACCCACATTATTTTTCTTATTAAAGGCATAGCTCTTATATTCTTCCTATTTTTAATAGCTAAAAAATTAAAACTTATTACTAATAAAAGGAATATCTTTACCGTTTTACCAAAAACTATCTTTAGGTTTGCAACTATTAAGCCTAATAAAGTTTCTATAAAAGTATCCGTAGATATAAATCTTTCCATTAAAACTAATCCAAGTAAAAATACTGCTATTATTAGTATAATTGCATTTATCCATACATTAGGGTTGTTATTATTTATATTTTTATTTATACTCTTCTTACTTTTCTTATATTTAGACATATTTTCCTCCTAAAATACATTACTTTAATTTTAACATATCTACTACATTTTTTAAAGGGAAAATCTTCAAATTATATATTACATAGTAAAGAAAAAAGCCGTCGGTGAAACGGCCTTAAAAAGGAGTTATGAAGAAAAAGTTCTTATCTTTTTCTCTTGGTATGTTCTGATTATATATCATTAAACTTTGAATTATTCATTGTTAAAACTTAGTATTTCATTAGATGTTTAAATTTCTAATTTTAAAACTCCTCCATTTTCTATAATCACTGCCGGTTCATCTAACTCTTTACCATTATGTTCTAGTATAGACATAATAGAACCATGTGCAACAACTAATATAGTTGCATTTTCTCCATATATTCCTTTTAATTCACCAAGCTTATTTAAAGCTCTTGCTTTAACATCTTTTACACTCTCAAATCCTTCAAAAAAATCTGAGGGTACAAAATCTTCTGAATACGTTTTATATTTTTTCCATAAATCAGCATACTTACTTTTAAGAATTTCTATAGGAAGTCCTTCTAACACGCCAAAACCAACTTCTCTAAATTCCGGATGTTCATTTCCTTCATTTTTTATTCCAAGTATTTCTAATATTCTTTTCTTAGTTTCAACAGCTCTTCCTAAATCACTACTACAAACATAATCAAAATGTATTCCTTTTAATTTTTCAGCTGCTTTTTCATGTGATTTATCATCAGGTAGTAATGGAGAATCTTCCCAACCTTGTATTCTTTCTTCAAGGTTCCATTCCGTTTTCCCATGTCTTACTAAATATACTATCATTTCTACCTCCAAAACTTTTAATTACTACCATTTTAACACAATATATTTCCCTTTACAAGTTTATACAAATTTGTTAAAATGAAAACAGAAAAGAGGTATATAATATGTTGATTTTAGCTATTGAAAGTTCTTGCGATGAAACATCTGTTGCCATATTAAAAGATGGTAAAAATGTGTTAAGTAATATTATCGCAAGTCAAATAGATATACATAAGGAATATGGTGGAGTAGTTCCAGAAATTGCTTCAAGACATCATATAGAAAATATATTAACTATTTATGATAAAGCACTTAAAGAAGCTAATTGTAAAATTAGCGACATTTCATACATAGCTGTTACCAACACTCCTGGATTAATAGGTTCTCTTTTAGTTGGATTAATGTTTGCAAAAGGATTAAGTTTGTCAAATAATATACCTTTAATTCCTATAAACCATATTGATGGTCATATTTTTTCAACTTTTATAGATTATGAACCAAAACTTCCTATGTTAACTTTAGTTGCATCAGGTGGTCATACATCACTATACTTAGTTAATGAAAATAAGGGTTTAACATTACTTGGAGAAACTCTTGATGATGCCATAGGAGAGGCTTATGATAAAGTCGCAAGAATACTAGGACTTGAATATCCTGGTGGTCCTCTACTTGAAAAATTGGCAATTATGGGTAATAATAGTTTTGAGATACCTACTCCAAAAGTTTCAGATTATGAGTTTAGTTTTAGTGGTATAAAAACATTTATTACTAATTATGTAAACAAAAAGAGAATGAAAGGCGAAGATTTTAGTAAAGAAGATCTTGCAAAAACATTCCAAGATAAGATTATAGAGGTTTTAATAGATAAGTTATCAAAGGCAAGTAAAGAAAAAAATATTAAGAGTATATCTGTAGTTGGAGGAGTTTCGGCAAATAAAGCTATACGTGAAGCTATAATTAATTCTGAACACTTTAAAGGATTAGATATATTATTTCCTAAATTTGAATATTGCACAGATAATGCTGCAATGATAGCCTCTGCATGTTATCATAAAAATTTAAGAAAAGAGAATATGTTTATAGATGCAATAGACACAAAAAGAAAAAAACAAGGAGATGTATAAGTGTATTTTATATTACTGTTACTAATACTAATAATCTTATTTCTTATATACAAGAAAAAAAATAAAATAAAAGGGGATTATAACATGGAAAAAGTAGAAATGATAGATTTAGAAAATTCAGAACTTAGTCTTAGAGAAATGCTAAAAATTAAAAAAGCCAAATCTAGTAGTTATAGAAACTATCCTAACCAGACTTCATTAAGACAAATTTATAAGAAAAAACCAAAATATTTAAACCGTGGTTATATCTTTACTGAAAACAATCATGATGAAGATAAATTAAAAGTTGAGATGTCTAAATATTTAATATTTGAACAACAAGAAAAAAAATATTTTAATAAAAAAACTTTACCAAAACAATATCATAGTAATGAAATAGTATTAATACCAAAAAATTCTAATACATTATTTACTTATTGGGAAATTAGAGAAGATTTTTATTATAACTTAAATAATAATACTAAATTAATTAATGAAAATCCTGTTATAATACTCAAGAATATAGACGGAGAAGAAAAGGTAAGATTACAAACTCATTCAAGAAATGGAAGTATGTATATTAATAACGTTGATTCTAATCAAGAATATATAGCTTACTTAGTATACCTAGATGAATTTAATAATACCATAGAAGTTGAACATTCAACTGAAGCAAATGTGCCTAATCCATTACCTTCTGATAACTTTGATGTAAAATGGGGTATATCTGAGATTAAAAATATAAATGGTTATCAAGTTATATCTTTTAAAAATGTTGATAAAAATAATGTATCTTCTTATTTAGGATACAAACAAGAAGTTTTATATAAGGAATTATTATCAGATGAAGAGATACAATCATTAGTGAAAAAAGAAAATGAAATTAATCTATTAAATGGATCTTCATTTCAAGATTAATCAAAATAACAAAGGTGGTCAAAGACCGCCTTTATCTATTTAAAAATATAACCCATTTCTATACCAGCTACAAATCTATTTTCATATCCAGTAAATATCCCTATATTATATTTATCTAATACTTTTACACCAGATGATATTCTAAATAATGGTATAACACCAAAATATGGAATGTTATTAACTGATTCAATTTGTTTTATAAATACACCTGTCCCTA
The DNA here is from genome assembly GCF_001902585.1 of Streptobacillus notomytis. NCBI lineage: Bacteria > Fusobacteriati > Fusobacteriota > Fusobacteriia > Fusobacteriales > Leptotrichiaceae > Streptobacillus > Streptobacillus notomytis. Next base: position 8,872 of record NZ_LKKV01000001.1, read on the forward strand.
ACTCTAATCCACCGTATATTTTAACATTTTTATTAATCAAAAAATTTCCTTCACCTTTAATTCCTAAACCAATATGACCACGTCCTATCATCCTGTTACTTGCAGAAGATTTAATAGTTAAACCAGTTAAAGAAACTTTAGGTCCAAATGTAACAGACCATTTATTTGAAAACTCATGCTTATACTCAGGAATAAAAGATATTGAAAAAGATATTCCAGATGAATTATTATTACCAGCTAAATCATTTTCTAAAACATAATATACCGAACTTTCAATTCTATATCTTTCATTTCTGGATTTTGTAAAATTTATTATACCCATAAATAACAAAAATATTAATAAACTTTTTTTCATTACTTCTCCTTAATTTTAATTAAAATGTATATCCTAGCTCTACACCAAAAATTCCCTTAGTATGTCCAGTATATATTCCTACATTATACCTGTCTTTCATCTTTAACCCAATTGAAAGTTTCGCAAGTGTTATAGATCTAAGTTTATCTCTATAACTATTATTTAAAATTCCATTCATAGAACTACTTACAAGATTATTATTTAATGGAAATTTTATTCCTATTCCTACACCTATCTCTATTCCGCTATATATCTTAAAATCTTCTTTCAATTTGTAATTAAAATCTGATTGTATCCCCAAAATTAAACTTGGAATATATTCTAAATTAACACTATTACTATCCATGTGAATTATCTCTGCATTCGCCGTAATTTTAGGTCCAAATGTTACATCTATCCTATTATTAAATTGTGCTTTCCATTCTGTTAAAAAAGATAAAGATGTAAAATAAAAATTTCCTCTCCACCAACTAGAAATTTCATCTTTATCAACAACACCCATTGTTGCTTCCACTCTATATCTTGGTCCTGTTATTTTAGTAGAAGCCTTTTTTAGAGTTTGATGCGTATTTGAAAATGAAATTAAACCAATAAATATAATTATTGATAATAGTATTTTTTTCATATATTATTCCTTTCTCTTAAAATGTATATCCTGCTTCTACACCTAACAGACCTTTAATATGTCCTGTATAAAATGCCACATTGTACTTGTCTTTTAATTTAACACCAAATGCGATTTTACTTATTGAAGTAAATTCAAATTGTACATGAGGATCACCTTTAATAATAGGAATTTGAAATCCTATACCTGCTCCTGCTTCTATTGATGTATATATTTTAATATTTTCTTTCAATTTATAGTTAATGTCAACTTCACCACCTAAAATTATACTCTGTCTTATTGTTGGCATTGTAGGCTTATCTAAATAAATAGCAAAATTTCCTGTAATTTTAGGTCCAAATGTAATATCAAACTTTTCGTTAACTTGACCCTTCCATTCCGATAAAAATGAAATAGAACTTGATAAAAAATTTTTATTTTGCGATACTTTTTTATGTTCTCTAAAACCAAGAGTTCCTAGAGATCCCTCTGCCCTATACCTTGGTCCAGTAACATCAACTGAAAATGAAATTATACATGAAAAATATAATATTAATAATAATTTTTTCATTTATTCTCTCCTATTTATACTTATTTTACTCAAATATTATACCCCCCCCCCATGTATTTTGTCAATATATAAATAAAAAAGGATACAGTTTGAACTGTATCCTTAATTAATAAACTCTTTTATCTCATTTACACTATCTATAGCACTATTACTATATCCTATTTTATCTATGAAGGCATGAACTTCACCAGCATATCTTATACATGTTGAATCTACTTTATTTTCTTTAAGTCTTTTATGGAAGTATTCTGCCTCTAATCTTAAATAATCATATTCTGATGTAAAAATTAATGTTTTTGGAAATTTTTTAAGCAACTCATCTGGTGTATTAATTTGAGATATTAAATAATTATCTTTAGATTCCTTAGTCTTAACATATGTATCTTTAACAACTGATATGATTTCTTTTAATTCCATTATTAAATCTTTTATTAATGGAGTATCAGAACTATTTTCATCTATATCATATTCTTTCATGTTCCACATAAAATCATCTCTACAATTATCATTTATATCTACAAGTAAAAAAGGATAATAAAGGATTAAACCTTTAGCTATTTTGCTTTTTTCTTCTACATCTTTAATACATATTGAAGTTGCAAGTCCTCCTCCAGCACTATCTCCACATAAATAAATATTTTTATATTTATTTTCTAAACACTTAAGTATTTCATAACCCTCATTTATAGATGTTGGATATGGGAATTCTGGCGCCAGTGAATAATCAACTGAAATTACTGTTGCTTCTGTTTGTTCTGCTATATATTTACAACTATTATGAACTATATCTGTAGATCCTCCAAAATATGCTCCACCGTGGAAATATATTATTAATTTATCTGTATTTTCTAAATTTTTAGAATATTTTACTACCCTAATACTATTTATCTTTTCTATTTCTATCTTAATGTTACTCGTTGTAATATCTTTATTGATAGAACAAGCTGCTGCTCTCATTTTTTCAATTTTTGAAGAGAATTGTTTTGTTTTTAGCTTCTCTACTTCTATCGTTCTTAGTTTTTCTATTTCTTTAACTTCTTTTAACAGGTAACCCTTGATATGTCCCTTTCCCTTTTTTATTTCCATACAAACTCCTTTATTTCATTTACACTATCTATAATATTACTATTATACCCTGTTTTGCTAATAAAAGCATGAACCTCACCTAAATATCTTATACACTTTGAATCTATTTTATTTTCCCTAAGTCTTTTATAAAAATATTCTGCTTCTAATCTTAAGTAATCATATTCTGAGGTAAAAATTAATGTTTTAGGAAACTTTTTAAGTAAACTATCTGGTGCATTAATTTGAGAAATTAGATAATTATCCTTAGATTCTTCAGTTTTAATATACATCTCCCTAATAAATGGCATAATATCCTTTAAGTATAATATTGATAGTTTTATAGCCTGTTTATCTATGCTATTTTCATCTATATTATATTCTTTAATGTCCCACACAAAATCATCTCTACAACTATCATTTAGGTCTATAAGTAACACAGGATAATACAAAATTAATCCCTTGGCTATATTACTTTCTGCTTCTATATCTTTAATACATACTGATGTTGCAAGTCCTCCACCTGCACTATCTCCACATAAATAAATATTTTTATATTCATTCTCTAAATACTTAAGTATTCTATAACCTTCATTTATAGCTATTGGATATGGAAATTCTGGTGCAAGTGAGTAATCAACCGAAATTACAGTTACATTTGTTTGTTCTGCTATATATTTACAGCTATTATGTACAAGATCTGTAGAACCTGCAAAGTATGCTCCTCCATGAAAATATATTATTAGATTATCTTTATCTTCTAAATCTTTTGAATATTTTATTACTCTAACTCCAGTTATATTTTCTATCTCAGTTTTAATATGAGTAGTTGTAATATCTATATTAGGTGCCCAAGTTTCATATCTAAGTTTTTCAAGTTTTGAAGAAAATTCTTTTAATTCTCTTTTTTTTGATTCTTTAATTCTTAATTTATTTATATATTTTACTTCAGAAGAAAGATTTCCCTCTTTATACTCCTCTTCTTTTGGTCTTCTTCTCTCCATAATACTCCCATCATTTTAAGTAAAAAGGATTCACTTTTTAAGCAAATCCTTATCTGTATAACTCATGTACCTTTACTAACCTTTTAATTTCACTTATTACAAAGTCTGCAAGTTCTGAAAAATTTTTATTTGTATTAGAAACTAATTCTTCTGTTTCAAATTTTTTAATTATCTCTTCTTTTAAATTATCTAAATCATCTTTGTATAATAGGTCTATTAAAGCGCTTAAATATTCAGGCATATCAATAATTTCACCCTTATAATTAGAAAATGCTATTTTACTATTACCCTCAAAATGATATTTTAAGTAATTTAAATTCATTGGACCAATTTTAGTTTCTTTAGAATTTCCTCTTTCATATACATCATATTCTATATTTTCTCTATATATCATTCCATATATTTTATAATATTCATCTTTACCAAATTTTTCAATTAATTCCTTAATTTTAATATTTCTAGGGTATCTTTCTGTTAAATATTTTAATAATTTTCCATTCTGATCTCCAACTTCTACTTCCCCATATTTCCATTTACCATCTTCAAAGTTATATATTCCTCTAACATAAATATCATTTAAATTTTCTAAAAATATTTCATCTGTTAAATTAATTTTTTTTGAATTTTCACTATGAGTTATAATGCTGGTTCTAAATTGTGCATTTCTTAAAAAATCATAATATTGTTCTTTTGCTATCCTATTTTCTCCACATTCATTATTGATTGCAGTTTTAACTTCTTTATTAAAGTTAGGATAAGAATTAGAAATACTACTATCTATTACATGGATTAAATCATGTTTTTCTAACATTTTAGAAAACTCATAAAAATATATAGGGGTGTTATATTTTTCAAAGTATTCATGGTATAAGTAGTGTTCATCTTTATCTAGTAAACTCTCTAATACTGATTTCATATTTTCATCAACTATAGAGTTATTTAAATAAAATCTAATTGCACTCTTACCAATTTCAACTTTATTTTGATCATTTATGTCTAAGGCTCTATCTTTCAAGTTTGTAATACTAAATAGCATTAAATCTCTTGCAATATCTATTCTCTTCCACCCAGGGTATGTATTATATGAAATTACAGCTACTCCATTTTCTGTCAAACTTGATTTAACAACTTTTAAGATAGCTTCCTTTACTTCATCGGGTACCCAAGAATATACCCCATGACAAATTATATAATCAAATTTTCCAAACTCATTATTATATTCCACAATATTTTTATGATACAATCTAATATTTTTTAATCCTATTTTTTCTATTATGCTATTACCCTCATCAATTTGTACCTTAGATAAATCTAATCCAATAACTTCTGAATTAGGGTTTGAAAGAGCTATAGGAATAATGTTTCCACCAAAAGAACAACCTATTTCTAAAACTCTCATTTTATTTAAATCTTGTGTTTCAAATTTTAATATCTTCATTACATTTTTTAGATGTAATGGTTGACATCTTTTAAAACTTTTAGAGATATATGGAATAGAATCATAAGATTTTTCCAACTCTTTTATATCATCCATAATAACCTCTAATCTATACTATATAAGATATCTAATACTTCTTTTTCAAATACAGTTAACTTTTCTAATGATTTTTCTTCTACTAAATCCTTAACATAGACATATAGTTTAATTTTAGGTTCTGTTCCAGATGGTCTTAATGTATACCAGCTTCCATCATCGTATAAGAATTTAATAGCATCTGTTGGTTCTATATCACATGGAGATATTTGCCCAGTTTCAACATCAAATATTGTTTGTTCCTTGTAATCTGTTATTTCTTTAAGTTCAGCATTTCCTATAGTTCTTGGGAAGATTTCTCTAAATTTAATCATCATTCTTTTAATTCTTTTTGCTCCTTCCATACCGTCAAGAACTACTGAAACACCTTTTTCTTTATAATATCCAAATTCTTCAAATAATTCATTTAAAACATCTATTAATGTTTTATTTTGCTTTTTATAATAAGCTGCCATTTCTGTTAACATAAGTGCAGATGAAACTCCATCCTTATCTCTTAAAAATGTCCCTATGTTATATCCTATACTTTCTTCATAACCAAAGATGTAGTTTTTTTCTTTACTTTCTTCATACATATTAGCTATAGCACATATGTTTTTAAATCCTGTAAGTACATTAATCATTTCTATTCCATATTTATTAGCCACAGCTGTTCCCATTTCTCCTGTAACTATAGATTTAACTATTACTGGATTTTTAGGGAAAATATTTTTTTCTTTCATAGTTGATACTATGTAATTGATTAATAATACTCCTGTTTGATTACCATTTAAAGCAACTACTTTGCCATTATGCATAACTTCAACAGCTAATCTATCACAATCAGGGTCTGTCGCAATTAATATATCTGCATTTTTTTCATATGCTAATTTTTCTGAATATTCAAATGCTGCTAAATCTTCTGGGTTAGGATAAATTAATGTAGGGAAAGTTCCATCTGGCATTTCTTGTTCTTTAACTACATAAACATTTTCATAGCCTTTTCTTTCTAAAACTGTTCTTACAGGAACATTACCTGCTCCATTTAATGGTGTATATACTACTTTAATGTTCATATCTAATTCATCATTAGATCTTAAAGAAGTATTAATAACTTCCTTATAGAAAGCTTCATCAACCTCTTCACCTATTATTACTAATAAGCCTTTTTCTATAGCTTCTTCCTTAGTTAAAGTAACATACTTACCAAAAATATCTAATTTAGAAATTTCTTCAAATACTGCATCAGATATTACTGATTTAATTTGAGAACCTTCTTCCCAGTATACCTTATATCCGTTATAGTTTTTAGGATTATGACTAGCTGTAATATTTACACCTGATATTGCTTTATAATATCTAATAGCATATGAAAGTTCTGGCGTAGGTCTTAAACTATCAAATAAATATGCACGTATACCATTACTAGCCATTACTAAAGCTGATAATAGAGCAAATTCTGGTGAAAATATTCTACAATCATGTGCAAAAGCCACTCCTCTATCCATCGCTTCTTGGCCTTCTTTTTTTATAACATTAGCCAAAGCTTGTGTTGCACGTGCTATTACATATTCATTCATTCTATTAGTACCTGCACCTAATTTACCTCTTAGTCCTGCTGTACCAAATTCTAATTCTTGATAAAATCTATCTTCTATTTCTTTTTCATCATTTGAAATTGATTCTAGTTGACTTCTTAAATCTGCATCTAAATTTTCATTGCTTAACCATTTATTATATTTATCCATATAATTCATGTTACCACTCCTCCTTTTTGTTATAAATAATTTATTGGATCTACATAGTTTACACCTTTTCTTACCTCGAAGTATAGATTTGGTTCTTTTGTTATGCTATCTCTTCCTAAAATACCTATAATTTGACCTTTATTTACTTTTGCTCCACTTGCAACTCTTACTGAAGAAAGATTTCCATAAACTGTTATAAAGTTACCATGGTCTATCATAATTACTGCACCTAATCCTTTAAGTGAACCTGAATATAGTACTACTCCACTATCTGAAGCTTTAACATTTTGACCTAAACTTCCACGTATTTCTATACCTTTACTCGTAATACCTTTAGTTTTTTCTTGACCATAAGCAACTACTATAATCCCATTAATAGGCATTATAAATTTACCTGTACCCTTAGGAACTGCAACTTCTTTAATAGTTTCTGTTTTACCTATATTTTCTCCACTAGTTTGATTTTTCTTAGCTGTTTCTGATTTTTTTCTAGCATCTTCTTCTCTTTTTTTAGCTGCTGCAATTATTGCATTAATTTGTTGTTCTAATCTTTTCTTTTCTGCTATTAAACTTGAATTTGTTATTTCTATCTTCTTGTTTTCATTTTTTAAACTATTTTGAAGATTTTGTAAGCTCTTAACTGCATTATCTTTATTAATCTTAGCTCTTCTTAATTCTTCTCTTTTACTTTCAAGTTCTTTTTTCTTCTTTTCTACTTTTCTTGCTTCTTGTTGTGTCTTATTTTTTAATATTTCTTCTTGTTTCTTATGAATTTCTTCTTGTTTCTTATACTTTTCGATTTTTTTAATATTATTTTGACCTTGCTCTAATATTTTTATTAAATCATTAGTTTTTTTAGCTGATTCTGAAGAAAATGATTGTTTTTGAAATACCTTAGCATTAATTACTTTATTCCATGTATTAATCTTATTTGAATAATCTGTTTTTCCCTCAGTAATTTTTCTACTACTTTCTTCAATTTTTCTTATGCTTGATCTAATTTCTTTCTCACTTTTACCTATTTCTTTAAGTAAAGAGACATATTCATTTTGAATAACACTATATTCTTTTTGTAACTTAGAAATTAATGTATCTAATTCCTGTATTTCTTTTCTTATAGCTGTCTCATCTTTTTTAGCATTATTTATCTTACTATTATTATTATTTATCTTATTTGTATTATCTTTTACCTGTTTATCAATCTGATTTATTCTATTCTTGTTTTTATCAATATTGTTTCCAAAAGATGCTAAAGATAAAAGAGAAAGAAAAAGCATAACCTTTTTCTTCATATTATTGCTCCTCTCTTAAATCTTTAAAATCTTCCTCTACTTCTTCTGTTATTTCATTTTTACTTTTTTCATAATATTTAATATTGTAGTATCTATTTAATAATAGATAATTAATAACAAATACTAATATTAGTGTAATTAATAAAACTATAAATAAAACATTAGTTTCTTTTCCTAAAGTACTAAATCCTTGAACAGCAGTAGAACCTTTAGCTTTTTCTATTAATCCTACTATAGAACTTCTAATTTGAACATACATTAAATAGCTTATAGCTCCTGAAATTAATACTGCTATTACTGATTCTAAAAAGAAAGTAGTTTTAATAAATTCTTTAGATTTTCCTTCTAATAAGCTCTCATATATTTCTCTTTTTCTTGTCTTAACTGTAAGTCCAACTATATTAAATATTATTATTACTGAAAAGATTATAAGGAAAATAACTGCATATTTAATGAAATAATCAAGTGCTGAACTAAACATTACTGTTTGATTAACAACTTTAGCCCTTAAATCTATGCTTGATACTTCACTTAATTCACTTAATTTAGTATTTAATTCATCTATATTAACATCTCTTCTTAAATGTACAAAAAAAGCATCTTCTAAAGGATTAGGTTCTGAACTTAAATCTACATTCAATTCTCTTTCTAAAGATTTTAATGCAACATCTTTAGATACAAATCTTAATGAACTAACTCCATCTAAGTTTAAAACTTTTTCTTGTAAAGCTTTCTTTTCTTCATCATTTAAATTATTGATATATAGAATTACTTGATTTGCTTGCTCTTCTTTTAATCTGTATGAATCAGCATTTAATGCCCCAAATACAAAAATATTTATCAGCGTAAAAATTAGTATAAATGTTGTAACTACTGAAAAAAAAGCTCCTTTTTCAGCTTCAATGTTTTCTTTAACCCCTCCAAATAATTTACGTGTCATTTCTTCCTCCTTAAATATTTTCAAGAATCAATTCTACTATTTTTCCAGCTCTTAAACCATATTTGTCTAACATTACATTTCCGTCAGCACTTTGTCCAAATACATCATTAATACCATGTTTAATTACTTTTGCTGGATAATTTTCAGAAAGATATTCAGATACAGCTCCTCCAAGGCCACCTATTATTGAATGTTCTTCTGAAGTAATAATAAATTTACATTCTTTTGCTGCTTTTAGAACAGTTTCTTCATCTAGAGGTTTAATAGTAGACATATTAATTACTCTAGCATTAACTCCTTTTTCTTTTAATATTTTCTCTGCTTTTAAAGCTTCATTAACTAATAGTCCTGTTGCAATAATTGCAACATCTGTACCTTCTGTTAATGTAGTTGCTTTACCTATCTTAAATTCATACTCATCAGTATATATATCCTCAACTGGTAATCTTCCAAGTCTTACATACACAGGTCCATTATATTCAGCTGCTGCAAATATCATTTTTTCTGTTTCTGTAGCATCTGCTGGTTGAAGTACTACCATACCTGGAATTACTCTCATTAATGCTATATCTTCTATAGATTGATGTGATCCTCCATCTTCTCCTAAAGAAATACCTGCATGTGTAGGACATATTTTAACATTTAATTTAGGGTATGCTATTGAGTTTCTTATTTGATCATAAGATCTTCCAGCTGCAAAAATTGCAAATGTTGATGCAAAAGGTATTTTCCCAGTAGTTGCCATACCAGCTGCTGTTCCTATCATATTTGCTTCTGCTATTCCTAAATTAATATGTCTTTCAGGAAATTCTTGATTAAAGAATGTAGTCATAGTAGATTTTGATAAATCAGCCTCTAAAACTACAACATCTTTGTTTACTTTACCTAATTTAACTAACGCTTCTCCATATGCTTGTCTTGTTGCTTTCATTTTTTCCTCCTACTTTAACTCTTCTAAAGCTTTATTTAATTCTTCAAGATTTGGTGCTTTACCATGCCAACCAGCATTATCTTCCATAAATGAAACTCCCTTACCTTTTGAAGTTTTAGCAATAATTACTGTTGGTTTTCCTTTAACTTCTTTTGCTTCTTTTAAAGCTGCTCTAATTTCATCAAAGCAATGTCCATTAATTTCTATTACATGCCAATTAAATGCTCTGTATTTATCTGCAATAGGTGTTATTGGCATAACTTCAGATACTTTACCATCTATTTGTAAATCGTTATAGTCTAAGAATGCAACTAAATTATCAAGTTTAAAATGAGCTGCTGACATAAATGCTTCCCAAATTTGTCCTTCTTGCATTTCTCCATCTCCTAATATAGCATAAACCCTATAATCTTCACCAGATATTTTAGCTGAGATTGCCATACCTTGTGCTGCTGATAATCCTTGTCCTAATGAACCAGTAGACATGTCAATTCCTGGTAATTTTTTTAAATCTGGGTGTCCTTGTAATGGAGAACCAAATTTTCTTAATTCAGTTACTAAACTTTTATCAATGTATCCTTTTTCCATTAAAGTAGCATAAAGTGCTGGCACTGCATGACCTTTGCTTAATACTAATCTATCTCTATTAGGCATTGTTGGATTTTTAGGATCTATGTTCATTTCTTCAAAATAAAGCACTGTTAAAATATCTGCTATTGAAAGTGATCCTCCTGGATGTCCTGATTTTGCGTGGTATATCATTTCCACGATGTTTCTTCTAATACTTTTTGAAATTTCTTTTAATTCATTTTTTTCCATTTTATTCCTCCAATTATATTTCACTTTTCTTTAAATAATAGCTGACAAATGATATGATTAAAAATACTACTGCTATTGTTAGAGTTGTCATTACTCCAAATCTAGTTGCTCCACCTTTTCCTCCTATAGAAAGCACTAAAGTTGTAGTTACTATTTGAAGTAATAATGCAAGTTTTAAAAATAGACCCTGCACCCCAAACATCATACCTTCAACACTTACATTGTATTTTTCATAAAGTTTTGTTGATATTTCACTTAGCATAGCTGGTGGGAATATGAAAGCTGATCCACTTACTCCTGCACCTACTATTGAAAACATTGCAAAAAACATTAATTTACTTTTTTCACCTAAAAACATTAACCCTAATATCCCAAGTATTATTAATGCTAAATCAAAAAGCATAATCTTTCTATAATCAAATTTCTTACATAAAAATTGAGTTATAGGGAAGAAAATTGCTGATACTGCAAATAATATAGTTGTTGGTGTACTAGCTGCTTTTTCACTTTGACCTAATATTACAGTTACATAATATAGTACAGAATTTCTAATAATATTAAATCCTGAAAAGAAGAAGAAAAATCCTATAAAATATAGCATTATTTCCTTATTCTTCAAATATGAAAAGGCTTCATTAAAATTAATTTTCTTAGCATCGCTTTTATTTTTATGCCCAACCTTATTTTCTTTTAATAATAATACAGAAACTATTACTATTATTGCACTTATTACAGAAAACCCTGTAACCATTATTCTCATAGCTTTAATAAAGCTCCGTCCAGATTTTATCATATTTGATAAAATAATAGGGCTAAATATTAATGGAACAGCTGTAAATACTAATCTAAATATTGATTGCATTGTAGAAAGATTTAATCTTTCTTCCTTATTTGATGCAAGATCAGGAATTAAAGCATTATATGGTCCTCCAACTAATGTATATGCTATAAAATATATACTACCTACAAACGCTAAATAAAGTGTTGCCATTAAAGGTCCACTAGTAAGTGGGAAGAAAAAAGCTATCATCGATAAGGCTAAAGGTATTATTCCTATTAGCATGTAAAATGATCTTCTTCCTAAACTAGAATTTGAATTATCCGACATATATCCTACTATAGGATCTGCTATAGCATCTACAAATCTCATAATTACAAATGCAATTGCTAGATATATAGGTGGCATTATTAAACTAATACCATAATCTGCTATAGCTTTTTCTGAAGGTAAATAAAAATATTGTATCCATTGATTAAAAACTTGATCTAACATAAAATATGCGACACCAAGTCCATAAAAAATATATGTTGCTTTCGTCAATTTTTTAGTCATAAATTTCTCCTTTTTTCTTTTCCCCTATTGTATATTTTATCATATTTTTTTATAAATTCAAAAAGTTTTCTAAAGAATAAGTATACTCCCACTTATACTGTAAATATATCCTTACATGCTGACCTTTTCTGAAAGCTTTAAATATTGGTCTTATAACCTTCTCATCTTCAACGCTCTTATCTTTAATTATTTGATATTCATTATTTATCATATCATAAGGCGTTATATCATCTTTTTCAGATTGAAGTATTAAAGTCGGAACTTTTCCTAACACCTTAGATAATCTTAATTCATTTAATTTACCATCTATTCTAAAATTAAATCTTGCAAGGGGGAGAGACATTATCACGTAAGGTATCTTAAAGCCTAAAAATAGTGAATGGTGTAATATTGTCTTCTTAACATTTGATACAGGAGAATCAAGTATCATCTTTTCTATTACAACCCCTCTTATTTTAAGTTCTTCCTCATATAGATATGGTACTAATGCACTTCCCATACCGCCTTGGGAGAAACCATAAAGTATAAACTCCTTTGTATTAAATTTCTCATTTAACATTAAAATAGTATTTTTAATATCTTCAGAAAACTTATAACCAAATGCAGTTTTTGCAACATCTGATTTTCCTGAATTCCTTAAATCTGGTATAAAAATATTATATTCTTCATTAAGTTGCATATCTGTAAATAGTTGTAAAAACTTAAGACAAAAAATCCTATTATTCTTTCTACCATGACTAATAATTATAGTCTTTTTTGCATTTTCTTTTTTAATATACCACCCATAAAGATTGATATTTGATGACATATATGCTATTTCTTCAAATTCCATATTAAAAGAAAGAGGCGAATATTTCCCGCAAATAAATTTATTTTTACTTTTCATTACATCTTTTAAAGACTCTTCAAGAGTAACCTTAGGATATTTTTCTATTACGTTTAAAAGATAATCATCTAATAAAAACACATCTTACCTCCTATCTTGTATAATATACATTTAATTTTTCCTTACATTCTGTAAGTATTTCGTGAATAATAAAAGCATTTTTTTCTATTTTAATTAAACTAGAGCCAATATGTTTTTCTATATCTTTCCAATTAACAAATATCTTAGGATTATTTAACTTTTTAAGATATTTTGCCCCTTTTTCATTTATTCCCAACACTCTTATATACTCAACATCTTTATCTAAGGATATATCATTTTTTTCAATATTTAAAAGTGTGTTAAGAATTACCCTTTTTATCCTACCTGCATTAAAATTTCTACTAACATAAAGCGATAAAAACTCTTCCATGTTTCTAGATTCTTTCATGCATCTTTTAACCCTATTATACATACTATCACTAAAATCATATACTTTTATTATATCTTCCTTTGTTCTAACATTAAATACATACTTAAACATATTAAATATCTTATCTTCAACAAAAATATTTTTCCTATCTTTAAGTACTTTTAAACAAGATTTAGGAACAAAATTAGATATGTCTTTAGAAATATTTTTTCTTATCATAGTTGCAGATACTATATTCCCATCACCTTCAATATCATTATATCCACTTCCTATCCTTTTTAAGCCATAAGGTAATATATTAAATGAATTTCTTTCTATACTCTTAATATATGATATAGCAAGGATATTATTTGACTTATATATATCCTTAAACCCATATTCATTTAATACTAATTCATGCGATTTAGTGTATGAATTTCCCTCTTTTATATACCCCCTTAATTTTTCATTATAACTTTCTTCTTTTTGCACCCTAGTTATTTTATAAATCTCATCAATATTTTCAGTCTCAATACCAAATACTTGAATATCACAACCTAGCTCATTTAATATCTTAACAGAGTACTCACAAAAAATATCAGCATTTTGTATAGAATAGTATACTGGAAGTTCAACTAAAATATCATAATCTTCTTCTAAAGCTATTTTAGCTTTTTCAAATTTATTAAGAATAGATATTTCTCCTCTTTGCACAAAATTTCCAGAGATTACACCTATCTTTATTAAAGGTTTTTGTTTAGATATCTCATTTATTTGATATTTATGTCCATTATGAAATGGATTAAATTCTGCTACTACACCTACTACCCTATCTTTCATAGCTCTCCTATTTTTTTAAATTTTTTTCAACAAATCTTTCTTTATAATAAGCTCTTTTTATTGATTTTCTTGAAGGAATATCTATATTATTCTTAAAGGCTTCTTCAATTATCCAATTAGGATTTCTAAGCAAAGCTCTTCCTGCAGCAATTAAATCTATTCCAAGATCTCTAATTGCAAATTCAGCTAAATCAAAATTATCTATTTGTCCAACTGCAATAACTGGAAGTCCAACTATTTGTTTAATAGTTTTTGCAAAATTTAATTGATAACCTGGATAAAAAGAAAGTGTCCCATCATTTACAGTTCCTCCACTACTTACATGTATTACATTGATATTTTCTTTGAAATCTATTAATACATTTGCTAAATCAGTAGAGGAATATCCTCCTTCTATCCATTCATATGCTGAGATTCTCACTCCTATTATACCCTTAAATTCTTTTTTTACCTCCTCAAGTATCTCTCCTAAAAATCTTGCCCTATTTTTTAAGCTACCCCCATATTCATCTTCTCTATTATTAGAAAAACTCGAAAGAAATTGATTAATTAAATATCCATGTGCAGCATGTAATTCTAGATAATCATAACCTGCAATTTCTGCCCTTCTTGCAGCTAATTTAAAATCATTTATTAAAGATAATATATCACCTTTTTCCATTTTTCTTGGTTTAGCAAAGTAATCACTAAATGGAAGATCTGAACTTGAAAGTATATCTGCATTTTTAACAAGACCTTTTCTTCCTGCATCACCTATTTGAATACCTATTTTACTTCCTAACTTATGTACACTCTCTACTAATTTTTTCAATCCTTCAATATGATCATCAGACCATATACCAAGATCTTGCTCGCTAATTCTACCATCTTTTCTTACAGCTGTAACTTCTTGTATTATTAATCCAACATTTCCTATAGCTCTTGCACCATAATGAGCTAAATGAAAATCATTTACATAGCCATCTTCTGCTTCATAAATATCCATAGGAGGCATTACTATCCTGTTTTTCAACTCTAAATTACCTAAAACGTATTTTTCCAATAATTTCATTAATATCTCCCTTCCTTTATTTATCTACCTAAAGTATAGCATAATTTTACATTTTTTGATATAATAGAGCTGGCTGTGAAAGGAGTTTTTTTAATGGAATATATTTTAGGAATTTACAAAAATGGCAAATTTTTTAAAGAAGTTAAATTAAATAGGAAAAACGATAAATATATATATAAATGGGCAAAGGTAGATGTTGCCTCATATTTTTTTACAATAACTAAAGTGGAAAATACTAATAGAGAAAATTTTAATATTACTTACAATCATACTAGTCCATTTGCTTCTGAATTTAGAGCATATGCAGATAGTAAAAGTTCTCCAAAAACTATTGCAGGTATACAATCAGGAATAGATATATTAGTAGTTTTTAATCCACATGATTTTAGTTTCTTGCTACAAAAGAAAAAATTTGTAAAATTTAATGTAGATATATCAAAATTCGGTTTATCTCAACCTAAAATATTTGAAATTTCTGGTGATTTTAATAATTGGTATCCTGAAACAGAACCTATAAGTCATATAAAAGATAGTGTGTATGAAGTAACATTAAATGTAGAAAATGGATTTTATCAATACAAATTTTTAATAGACCATAAATGGTATCCTGAAAAAAATGAAATTTTAGTTGTCGGAGAAAATGGAAATCTTTTCCCTAAAGGAGAATTAGGTAGTGGAAAATTTGTTAATGAAATTAATAAAAATATTAATACAGGTAGTAATATATCTGCAATATTACACGATATGAAAAAACTAATATATTTCAATAAAATCACAGAAAAAGAATTTGAGATGGGTATTAGAACTCAAAGATCCGATGTAGAAAGAGTTTACATATCAGTAATACCTTATACTAAAGAAGGTAAGGGCTTAAATAGAATATATGAGCTTGAAAGATATGTTGATTATACTAACTCTTTTGACTATTTTAAAAGAATGCTTACTTTTTCAGAAGATGTAGAAGGCCTTGAATACTTATTTATACTTGAAGATGGTGGAGTAAAAAACTATTATGGAGTAAATGGACTTGAAAAAGAATTAAGCAAACCATTAATTTATTCTAAAAAAGAAAATGAAGATATCTTCTATATTCCATATTGGTCAAGAGAAGCTATATGGTATAACATATTTCCAGATAGATTCTATAACGGAGATGTGTATAATGATCCAATATTTAATGAATTTGGTCCTGAAAAATTTAAGAAGAATTCAAATTATGAAAGTAAATTCGTTAAAGATTATAGATGGAATAACAATGAATATGCCTTAGAATTTGAAAGAAATAGATGGTGTTCGGATTTTAGTGATAAAACTAATTGGGAAATACATATGGAATCAAACATTGATTACTCTCTTAAATATGCAAGAATGTATGGTGGAGACTTAAAAGGTATTAAAGAAAAAATTCCATACCTTAAAAAATTAGGTATAAATGCAGTTTGGTTAAATCCTGTATTTTACTCTTTCCAAAATCATAAATATGGTGCTAACGATTTTAGGCATATATCTCCTGATTTTGGAACTATTAGAACTAGTGGTAAACTTCATAACGTATATATAGATCCAAAAAATGAATATGGTAATAAAAGTTACCTTGATGTACTCGGTAAAAATTCTGTTAATAATTCTGAACTTGAATTACTTGAAGTTAATTTAATAGGTGAAAATAAAGGGAAAAATGGATACTTTGAAACAGATGATCCTAAAACTTGGGTATGGACAGAATCTGATTTAATAATGGTAGATTTAATTAAAGAATTACATAAAAATGGTATAAGGGTAATATTTGATGCCGTGTTTAATCATAGTAGTAATTACAATTTTGCATTTAACCTAGCATTAGCTGAAGGAAAAGATTCAAAATATGCAAATTGGTATAAATTTAATGATTATTCAAACTATATAGAAGTTACAGAAAATATGAATGAAAATGAAGCTTATAGTATTATAAATCTTAATAGAAAGAATTTAAAATATAATGGGTGGGCAGGAATAGATACTCTACCTGTTTTTAATAGTTTTAACGAGGAATGGAAGGACTATATTTTTAATATTACAAGAAAATGGATGTTAGGTCCTGATGGAAAAGAACATAGTAATTGGCAGGAAGATGATGGTATAGACGGTTGGAGACTTGATGTGCCTAATAATCTTGAAAATCAAATGTTCTGGAAAGAATGGCGTCATGTTGTTAAAAAATGTAAAAAAGAATCATACATTACTGCTGAACTTTGGTCTAATGCTGGCGATGATATTAATTCAGGTGATAAATTTGATGCTGTAATGAATTATGAATGGCTTAAGGCTGTAATAGGTTTTTTCATTAATCAAGGAAGTGATTTCAATGAAAGTTACAAATTAACTGCCGAACAATTTTTACTAGAATTAAGAGAAAAAAGAACATGGTATCCTCTTCAAGCTGTTCAAGCTTGTCAAAACCTAAATGGTTCTCATGATACTGATAGACTTTATTCAAGAATAGTAAATGATAAAATAGGTAGAAACTTAGAAGAAGGTAAGCAATATGAAAAAGGGTATAACATTATTAGACCTGATCTTGCCAGAAACTATCACCCAAACACTACTATTGATTGGAAAAATTCTCATATTAAACCTAAAGACGTTCTAAAATTAATATCAATATTCCAAATGACTTATATAGGCGCTCCTATGATTTATTATGGAGATGAAGTAGGAATGTGGGGAGCTACAGATCCATATTGTAGAAAACCTATGCTTTGGGATGAGTTCTGGTATGATGATGAAAAAAATACTTCATATGTAAATAACGGAGAAATATATTCACAAAAACCAGATATGGATTTATTTGAATGGTATAGAAAAATAATTAAAATACGTAAAGAACATAAATCTCTTGTATATGGTAGAATAAAGCCAGTATACTTTAATAACGAAAAAGATATGATAGCTTATGAAAGATATGATAAGGAAGAAAGTATAATAGTTGTTATAAACAATAGTTTTAATGATTATACAGATATAGAAATAACTGCATTCCACAACTCTAAAACATATATTGATCTATTATCAGGTAAAAAAATCAAAAGTGATATCAATGGTAAAATGAAATTTGATATTAAAGCTAAAAAAGGATACATATTTTATTTATCAAAAAAGGAATAAATATCAAAAAGCAGAGATGTCTCTGCTTTTTCTATTACATTTATATTCAACTCCCTCATAATACATTTTTTTATCATCTTTTCTTTTTCTATATATAAATCCAATTCAAAACCTTTGAATTCCTCCCTTATTTGGAGTAATATCAATATTTTTTCTGAGTAACTCAATGAGTGTTGGTTCTTTCTCTTTTTTATCTATACTTAAACAATATACTTCATTTCAAGTAAACTCGATGAAGAGTTTAATTATTAACAAAATTTCATCGTTCTTGGAAGAAAAGAAAGCTATGATTATAAATGATCTATCAAGAGTTTTTATCTACTCTGACTTATGGAAGTCTGTAAAAGACAGTCTATACAAATGTTAAAAATAATATAATACCTATTTTCACATCTGCAAAGCATTTAGATTTCACGGAAAAATTATTTAATGTGTTGAATGAGTGGGTTGATATTCCTAATAGTGATAAGAACGATGTTATATTAACACCGAGATACGTAACTGAATTAATGGCAAAACTTTCTATGGTAAACAGGGATAACTATGTTTGGGACTTTACTGTGGGGTTTCGTGTCATAATAATGATAGAGGAAAATAGTTAAGTAAATAAGAATATTTTAGGACTTCTACTAGAATTTAAAACTGAAAAAATTAATAGTTGGTGTGCTATTTAGAGCAATTATTAAGAAAATAAATATTGTAAACAGTCCATCAGCATAGAGGAGGAATTCATATGTCTAAGATAAAAAAAGACAAAATTGAGGTACAAGGATTTTCAATTCAAATTTATACTGAAGACTTTAAAAATGATTATATAAGTCTTACCGATATTGCAAAGTACAGGAAAGTGATGATCCACGATTTGTTATTCAAAACTGGATGAGAAACCGAAATACATTAGAGTTTATAGGATTGTGGGAAGCTCTTAATAATGAAAATTTTAACCGTGTTCAATTCGACACGTTTAAAAATGAATCAGGGCTAAATAGATTTACTATGACTCCACAAAAGTGGATAGGGTCTACTAATGCTATTGGGATTATATCTAAAGCAGGAAGATATAGCGGTACATATGCACACTATGATATTGCTATGGAATTTGCTTCATGGTTATCTCCAGAGTTTAAGTTATATATTATTCAAGACTGCAAAAGACTTAAATCAGATGAAAATTCTAAGCTATCATTAGATTAGAATTTGAATAGAAAAATCTCAAAGATTAACTATAAAATCCATACAGATGCAATCAAAGAATATCTATTAAAGGATCTTACCAACGAACAGTTATCCTATAAATATGCAAGTGAAGCAGATATGCTCAATGTTGCCTTATTTAATAAGCGAGCAAAACAGTGGCGTGAAGAAAATCCTGACATAAAGGGTAATATAAGAGATTATGCAAGTTTGAATGAGTTACTTGTACTTGCAAATATGGAAAGCTATAATACGGTTCTTATCGGTAAAGATATGGATCAAAAAGAAAGAATAATAGAACTTAGAAAGCTTAATGATAATGGTATTAAAAAATTAGAGGGAAAGAAATAATTATTTTAAGTAATAAATAGATAAACAAATTTAAATTTGTAAATGAAAAATAGAAGCAGGAAAGGAATTAAAATAATGGTCGATATAAATTTAGACAGACTCATTGTTCCAATATATATTAATGAAAAGATTGTTTTAGATATGCTTGCTATTATGGAAGATGGTTTTTCAATGGTAAGCCAGATAAATTATACAGAACATAAAAAAAATCATTCTGCTCAATTAGACACATTTCTTCAAAAGGTAAAGGAAATTTAATTAATAAATATAAAAAAGAAATAAATAAAAATAATAAGGCTAAATATATTATTGTTTTTGATGTTGATGAAATTAACGACAACGAAAATAGTTTTATTTTAAACTTTACTAAAGAAAAAAATATAGAGGATATTTTAAATGTTGATTCAATTTCTACGAAAAAACGTAAAATAGCAGAAATACATTCATTTAAATCTAAAGAAATAGATTCATTTAAGTTTAAAAAAGAACAAATAAATGAACTTGAAAGTAATTTATATACAGTAATTGATAGTATTATATTTTAATAAAATTAATAAGGCAAGATAAATCTTGCCTTTTTATTCAAACGTATATCCAAACTCCACTCCCAAGAATCCTTTTCCTAAAATACCACCATATAAGGCTACATTATACTTATCCTTTAATTTAGCACCTATAGAACCCTTAAACATAATTGCTGGTATTACTTCTGAAGTATTATAACTAATGCTTTGACTACTACTACTTTTATTACTACTTCCACCATTTTTTTTATATGAAAAACTTACTCCAACTCCCAATCCTGCTTCCATTCCAAGATATATTTTAACGTTTTCTTTTACTCTAAAGTTTAAATCTGTTTCCATACTTAAAGTTGCATTAGGAAATATTTCAAATTTAGATTCAAATATTTGTTCTGATAAAATTACCGTAAGTTTAGGTCCAAATGTTACATCAAATATCTTACTTATTTCTGATTTCCATTCAGGTAAAAAAGCTATAGCTTGATAAATAAATGGTTCTATTTTTAACACTCCATTAGTACTATTACTAGGATATGGAAATGCACTAATTGCTCCCTCTAACCTATATCTTGGTCCACTTAATTTTGCTGGAAATGTTATTAACCCTATTAATAATGTTATCATTAACAATAATCTTTTCATTTATTATTCTCCTATTTTAGTTTTTATTCCAATTAATTATACCCCCCCCCCCGATATTTTGTCAATAAAAAAAACAGTAGTATCAACTACTGTTTAAAAAGTATATCCTGCTTCTAATCCAAGCATACCTTTAATATTATTTCCTAAATAAATCCCTACATTATATTTATCATTTATTTTAACACCTAGAGACATCTTACTTATAGTTGTAAGTATAGCTTCATAAGTATTACCATTCGCATAATCTATTGAAACCCCTACTCCTGTTCCAATTTCTACTCCACCATATACTTTAATTTTTTCTTTTATTCTATAATTTAAATTTGCTTCTACTCCCAAATTTAAATTAGGTTTAACTGTATAAAGACCACCAAATAAACTAAATGAAACATCTAATGTAACTTTAGGTCCAAACGTAGCATCTATTTTTTCATTAATTTGAGCCTTCCACTCTGGTAATAATGCTATAGAACCTGAAAAAAATCTATTATTTCTATAGCTATAATCTTCTTTACTACTTAAAAAACCAAAAGCTCCCTCTAATCTATATCTTGGTCCACTTATTTTAATAGAAGTAGATTTTATAGTAGGAACTTTATTTTTTGAATTACCAAATAAAAATACCCCAGTAATTAGTATTAATAACAATAATTTTTTCATATATTATTCTTCTCCCTTAAAATGTATATCCTGCTTCTATTCCTATCATTCCTTTAATGTCACCTGTATAAAGAGATATATTAAACTTATCCTTTATTTTAACTCCAAATGATATTTTACTTATAGATGTAAATTCTGGTATTTCAAAATGTGTATCATTTTTGTCAGGAAATATTTGAAATCCTATTCCTGCACCTGCTTCTATCCCAGCATATACTTTAATATCTTTTTTTATTTTATAATTTAAATCTACTTCTCCTCCTAAAATTAAACTAGGCCTTGTTGTTGGAGAAAAAAATTTAGAAAAATTAAGAGCTACATTTAATGTCATTTTAGGTCCAAAAGTAATATCAAATTTTTCATTAATCTTAATTTCCCATTCTGGTAATACTGAAATTGAACTTGAAAAAAATTCAAAACTTCTAAAATTCTTATTTTCTCTACCACTTATAGCACCTTGAGAAAACTCCAATCTATACCTTGGTCCTGTTATTTTATTAGATGAAAATGATACTAATCCTATTAATAATGTTATCATTAACAATAATCTTTTCATTTATTATTCTCCTATTTTAGTTTCTATTCCAATTAATTATACCCCCCCCTCATTATTTTGTCAACAAAAAATCTGAATATTAAATACTCAGATTTTTTTATTACCAAAGTTATTATAAAAATATATAAATAATAATACTAAAGTTATGAAAGAAATTATTCCATAAATTTTAAATTCAAATAATTTTATAAGTGACCATCTAAAATACGGACTTTCAAATGCATAATAACTTATTAACTGCCCCTCATTTTCTATTATATTAATATTTTTTGATAATTCTGTTATTGCTGGTGCAATATTAGTTGAAACCATAAGATATATTGGCGTTATTATAATTCCTAAAATTAACATTTTAAGTAAATTTCTATTTGATATTATTAAAGCTGGAACTACTATCATAGGATTAATTATTCCTGCTAATGGTAAAATAGAACTAAATCCTAATTTTGAAAATAATAATGCTAGTATTAATGTAATAGGAATTAAAAGTACTGAAACTATCCATAATTCAGCAATAGATCCAAGTATAGTCCATTCAAGTCCTATTACTATATCCCTATCCTTATACTTACTTTTCATAAAATTTTTAGCTACTTCTGATACTGGATTTAAAGCTTTTACAAACATATTAGCTATTATAGGGAGTAAAACTAATGCACTTGCAAGTTTTACTGAAATTTCTAGACTTTCAATTAATGAATATCCTGAAAATATTGAAAGTATCATTCCTATTAAAAATCCCATAACAGAATCTTCTCCAAATACACCTATTCTATTTTTCAAATATCCTATATCAAGTTTTGTATTTCTAATAAACGATACTTTATCTAATAAATTATTAATAGTATACATAATTAAACATTGTATAATAGAAACATGAGTAATTGTTGTAGCTACAATTCCTGTCATTTGCTCTACTCTAGGTCTAATCTTTTCAGAAATTTTTAATTCTAATAAAATTTGAATAATTGAAGCTATAAATCCAAAAATTATGCTTTTTGATACAACAGAAACTATAGCTGCTGTAAATACCTTAGTCCATATGTTAAAAATATCTACATTTAAAACATTAGTAAAATTAAAGTGTATCATTAATATATTTAGTATAATCTGTAAAGGAAACATTATTATCATGAATTTCCAAGCAAATGAAATAGTTACCATAGGTGAAAATCCTACATCTATAATATCAAGTTTAATACTTGTATATTCAACAAATCTTTGAGCTACAGGAGATATAGTGTTAAACATAAACCCTATAACCAAAGAAATAGATGTAAATGCAATTGCAAGTGTAATACCTGACATAAGTGCATCTTTTAATTTCATCTTCATAAATAAAGACATAATGATTATTATTATAGGTAATAGTATACTAGGGCTAATACCTAAAATATATTTAACTATTTCTGACATAGTTTATCCTTTCCACTAAATACCTAAAAAATCAATTATTTCTCTTTCTACACCAAATTCATTATTAGTATACTTAGTAATCCTTTTTACCTTATCAAGTAAAAGCTTTTCAGAATTTTTCATAGCAAAACCATAACCAACTTCAAGTAACATGTCTACATCATTTTCAGCATTACCAAAAGCAAGTACATCTTTTAAATCTATACATAATTTTGAACAAAGAAACTCAAGTCCTTTAGCTTTATTTATACCTTTTTTTGTTAGTTCATTTAAAAATACTGCACTTCTTGCTTGTGTAACTTTATCGTTAAATTCACTTTTTGAAATTAAATTGTATATTCCCTCTTGTTCTTCCTTATCATTAGTAAATATCATTAATTTAATCTTATTTTTCGGAAAATCTTTAACATCATCTATATTAATTAAATCAACAAAATTTACTTTTTGTTCTAAATCTATACTTTTTTCATATTCTTTTTTATTATTATATGTATAAAACTTATTCCAGTCGTGTATACTAAGAGGATTATTAAATCCATTTTTTTCTAAAAGTTCTATAATATTAAATACTACATCATCATCTATACATTCCTGATATATTATTTTATTTTCTTTTAAATCAAATATTTCAGAACCATTATGCCCTATTATATATCTAACCATATCTGTCATTTTCAATTTTTTTATAAGTTCTACTATACCTGCTGTTGCTCTTCCACTAGCAAATACTATTTCTTGACTTAAATTTTTTTCTCTTAATTTATCAACATAACTTAAATCCTGTTTGAAATGACTATCATCTAAAAAAGTACCATCAAAATCTATAGCTATTAATTTTATCTTATCTTTCACTATATTCCTCCATAATTTCCATCAATTTATGTGTAATACCTTTTTCTAAACTAGAATGTCCTGCATCTTGAATTATATAAAATTTTGCATTGTTTAGTTTTTTATATAATTCATAAGCTCCAATAATTCTACAATCAACATCATATCTACCATGAACTATATCTATTTCTAAATCTTTTATTTTATCAGTATTTTCTAAAATATATTTATCTGTTGGAAGAAAAGAATTATTATTAAAATACAGACATTCTATAATAGCCATAGAAATATCTGATTGCGATATCTCACTTAAATTATCTTTTCTAATAAGTCTTACACAAGAATGTTCCCAATCTGACCATACCTTGGCATACTTTTTAGCTATTTCTAAATCCATTTGTAAATATTTTAAATATGACTTAACTGGATCTTTTCTTTCTTCTATAGTTAATGGTGCTAAAAATTTTTCAAATTCTAATGGGTAAATATAGCTTGCCCCTTCTTTATATAGCCAATCTACATCTTCAGATCTTCCTAAAAATATTCCTCTTAAAACTAATTTTAAAACTCTTTCTGGATGATTTATAGCATAAACTAAAGATAATGTTGATCCCCATGAACCACCAAATACTATCCATTTTTCTATCCCAAGTTTTTCTCTTATTTTCTCCATATCATCTATCAGAGAAAAAGTATTATTTTCTTCTATTTTTGCAAAAGGTTTACTTTTTCCACAACCTCTTTGATCTATAACTATTATTTTAAATTTATCTTTATTAAAAAATCTTTTTGAATAATCACCCATAGGAGCTCCTGGTCCTCCATGAACAAACACTACAGGTATACCTTGTTCATTTCCACTAACTTCATAATATATTTCATGTTCATCATTTTTTAAATAATATCCTTTTTCATCATATTCATCATTATATAAAGTTAGAGGAGATGATATTTCTAATCCAATTATTTCTTTTATCATTTAATAAACTCCCTTATTTCATCTACGCTGTCTATAACGTTATCGTTATATCCTATTTTATCTATAAAGGCATGAACTTCACCTGCATATCTTATTCCTATCGATCTTACACCATTTTCTTTAAGCCTTTTATGAAAATATTCTGCTTCTAATCTTAAATAGTCATATTCTGCTGTAAAAATTAATGTTTTAGGAAACTTTTTAAGTAAATCATCTGGTGCATTAATTTGAGAAATATAGTAATTTTCTTTAACTTCATCTGTTTTTATATACATATCCTTAATATATGGCATAGCATATTTTAAACCACTTGCTTCAGATTTCATAAGTCCTGCATCAGGGCTTGTTTCATCTATATCATATTCTTTTATACTCCATATAAAATCTTCTCTGCAATTATCATTTAAATCTATAAGTAAAACTGGATAATACATTATTAGCCCATCTGTTATTTTACTTTCCTCTTCTATATCTTTAATAC
Organism: Streptobacillus notomytis; assembly: GCF_001902585.1. NCBI lineage: Bacteria > Fusobacteriati > Fusobacteriota > Fusobacteriia > Fusobacteriales > Leptotrichiaceae > Streptobacillus > Streptobacillus notomytis. Next base: position 34,993 of record NZ_LKKV01000001.1, read on the forward strand.
AAACAGAACATGCAAGTCCCCCACCAGCACTATCTCCACTTAAATAAATGCTTTCATATCTATTTTCAAAATACTTAAGTATAGTATAACCCTCGTTTATAGAAGTAGGGTATGGAAATTCTGGAGCTAGTGAATAATCAACAGAAACTACAGTAGCTCCTGTTTGTTCTACCATATATCTACAAGTATTCTGTACGGTATCTGTAGAACCTCCATAATATGCTCCACCATGAAAGAATATTATTAATTTTTCCTTATCTTCCTTAACTTTTGAATATTTTACTACTCTAATGCCCTCTACTTTTTGTATTTCATTTTTAATATGTTCTGTTGTAATGTCTATATTAGGAAACCACATTTCAGATCTCATTTTTTCAATTGTTGTAGCAAATTCTTTAACTTTTCTTTTTTCTCCCTCTTTAATCTTTAACTCCTTTGTAAATTTAACATTAGGAGAAAGATTACCAGGCTTATATCCCTCTACTTTAGGTCTTTTTATATCCATAATTTGCTATCATCCTCACTTTCTCTAATATACACTAAATTAGAATCTACATATCTAATATATTCTCTTCTTGTTTCATTAACAAATACTATTTTGCTAACTTTAAGTTTAATAAATGTATCTATTAAAAATGCTCCTAAAAATACCATTAATGATCTTCCTACTGTTAATCTTAGGTATAGGTAGGCAAAAAGTCCTGCTGCCATTCCTGTTAAAATATTAAAAAGTGTTTTTTTAATAAAATATTTTCTTTTTCTCTTAACAAAAAGATTTAAACCCTCATTAATGCTATCTTCTATTTCTCCTTTATCAACAAATTCATATATATTAATATTTTCTTGTTGATATTTGTATAATAGCGTTGCACAAAATTCTTTCTGCACTATATTATTATTAATTTCTGACATTTTAAGTCCAGATAATAGAGCAAAAATATTTTCTCTGTCTTTGTTATTCATAACTCCCTCCTAAAATACTATGTATTTATTAATAATGTCAATATTTACCTTACCTTTTAAATCAAGTTCAGATTTAATCTCCTTAACATCTCTAATCTTATTTATTACATCAATTTCCTTTTTTTAAAAACCTAATAAAAATAATCCTGTATCATCTAAATAGTTAATATTATGTTTCATATATTCCTTTTTATTCATTTCATCTATATATACAATTTTTTTTAACTTATCTAAAGTATTTTTATTAATCCCCTTTATTCTAGTAAGATTTTCTAAATTGTCAATATATCCAACAAATCCCCTATATTCAATTATACTATACCCTATTTTACTAGAAATCCCTGCATTAACCATTTCTTCAAAATCTACAGTATTAATGTCTAATTTTTTTTCTTTTTCATTTTCATTTTGAAAAGTTATTTCCTCATTAATTTCTACCTTTGGGTTATTAAAATCATTATCTATTCCTATTATATTTTTTATAATAGTAAATAGGAAAAGTACTATTAATATTGTTAGAATATATTTTAATTTTTTCATATTGACTCCCTTATTTCTTTTTTCTTTTCATTTAATCTATCTTCAAATTCATCTATCCACATTAAAGGATCTTTGGGATTAATAAGTCTTTTTATCTCATCTTTTTTTATTAATTTGGTTATAGCTCCTGCACCTATAGATATTATACTTTTAAATTCCTCTATCATCTCTATATTATATATTAACTGTTTACCTGATTTACAATATCCCATATTTTCTCCTGAAATACTAGAACTCTTTTGTCTGTACATATAGTAAGGGATATATTCTTTTTCCATCATAATTTCAGCTATCTTATTACTTATTAAATCATGATTTAGCATATCTTCTTTAAAGTACTTATTCTTAGTTAGAGTAGATGCTTTTTTCATTGCTAGATAATGAAAAGTTACATTTTCTGGATCATATTCCTTAAATTTTTCTAAACTGTTTAATACATCTTCTGTATCTTCAAGAGGTAAACCTATTATGAAATCCATATTAATATCTAACTTTAATCTCTTTGCTTCCATATATACTTCATTTAATTTATCTAAATTATGATATCTATTAACTAGTTTTAAAGTAGATTCTTTAAAAGATTGAGGATTAATACTTATTCTAGTCACACCATATTCTTTAAGCATGGATAATTTCACTTTATCAATAGTATCTATTCTTCCAGCCTCAAAGGTATATTCTTTTAAATTCCCCTTTTCTATATATTCATTAATAGTGTTTAACAATCTATCTAGATCATTATAGCTAAGATAACTAGGCGTTCCTCCACCTACATATATGCTATTTATCTTTAAATTAAGTTCCCTGCATAAAGTCCCTATTTCCTTAATTTCTCTAAGTAATGTTAAAAAATATTCATCATATCTTTTTTCATATTTGCCTTTTTTTAAATATGCAGGAAAAGAACAATAAGTGCATTTAGTAGGACAAAATGCCAACCCTATATATATTCCTATAGTTTTATCATCTAAAAAATCTATAGAGTTTTTTACTACTTCTATTAATAAAGTGGCTTTTTCATGACTTACAAAATATATTTCTTGTAATATCTTTAATACTCTATCAAAGTTATTACTTTCAAGTAATTTCCTTACAAGCTTAGTAGGTCTTACACCCACTAAAGATCCCCAAGGAACATTAATGTTATATAGCTTTAAAAGTGAGGCTTTAAGCATTACATCTATTTGATTATCTATCATTTTTAAAATAGAATATTCTACCATATTATCATGATTTTTTGATTTAATGTATATACTATCACCTAAATCTTTTACTTCTATGATAACTTCATCATCAACATTTTTAAAGAATACGTAAATAAATTCTTTCCACTTATTTTCATTTATCTCATAATTTGATATTATTTTCATTTTCTACCACACATATATATCTAAAATTATGATTAAAGCTATAGCTACCCTATAATACCCAAAAACTTTAAAGTCATGTTTTTTTATATATTTTAAAAATGAATTTATTATCATTAAAGACATAATGAAAGTAAATATTAATCCTAAAAATATTAAAAATAGTTCATATATACTTAAAAACGACCCTATTTTAATTAACTTTAAGATAGTAGCTCCAAGCATAGTTGGTATGGCTAAGAAAAATGAAAATTCTGTAGCTATAACCCGATTTAGTCCTAAAAGCATTGCCCCTATTATTGTGGCTGCTGAACGTGAAGTTCCAGGTATCATAGCAAGGCATTGAAATAGCCCGATAATCAGTGCTGCAATGTAGCTAAGATTTGAAATATCATTTATCTTTGCTTTTCTTTTTATGCTTTCTATAATTACAAGGAAAAAACCATAAATTAAAAGCATAATTGCAACTACATTTACATTAAAAAAATGTTTTTCAATATATTCATCAAATATTAAACCTAAAACTACTGCTGGTAATACTGCTATTACTATTTTACTCCAAAGATTTAAAAGCTCTTTCCTTTTCTCCCCTTTATATATGAAAGGGTAAAGTTTTTTAAAAAATATTACTACTACAGCAAGTATAGCCCCTAATTGAATTATTACCTGAAACGCTGTAACAAATTCCTTATTACTCGATAAATTAATATATTTATCTGCAAGTATCATATGTCCTGTTGAACTCACAGGAATAAATTCTGTAAAAGATTCAATAAGAGATAGTATAAATACCTTTAAAATGTCTAACAACATTTTTACCTCCTTGTTTTATAATTAAATAATTTGCCTATATTAATGGGGCAAATATTTTCATTAATTTACCTATTAATTTTCTTTGTAATTTATCATTTTTTAAATCCCTATTTGTAAATATTTTTGATTTTTTAAAAGTTTCAATAAAATCATTTTTAATATCTTTAATTGCATCAATATTATACATATATACTGCATTTTCAAAATGATGATAAAGACTTCTATAATCTAAATTAATAGTTCCAACCACTGCTTTAATATCATCTGAAATAAACATTTTAGCATGCATAAATCCTAAACTGTACTCATATATTTTAACACCAGCATCTATAAGCTCAGAATAATGACTATGTGCTAGAGCAAAAGGCATTTCCTTATCTGGAATATGTGGCAAAATTATTCTAACATCTACACCCTTACTAGCTACAAGTTTTATAGCTGCATTCATTTCATTATCTATAATTAAATATGGTGTCATAATATATACATATTCTTTAGCATTGTTTAATATATCTATATATATATTTTGTCCTAGAAGTTCATTATCAAATGGTTCATCTCCATATGCTATTACATAACCATCATTTTTAATATTATGTGTTGTATCTAAATATTTAATATATTCATCACTGCTATAATCAAAAATATTCCAAGATTGCATAAACATTAAAGTTAACGGTTTTACAGCATCTCCTATTATTCTTATACCTGTATCTTTCCAATGACCAAATTTAGAGATTTCATTAATATATTCATCTGCCAAATTAATTCCACCTGTAAATGCTATCTCTCCATCTATAACCATGATTTTTCTATGATTTCTATTATTGTAGTGGGTTGATATAAAAGGTTTTACTGGTGAAAATGCCTGTGCTTTAATACCATATTCCATTAATTCTTTAGGATAATCTCTATCTAATGTTGAATATTCACAAGTTCCATCATACATAACTCTAACTTCTACTCCCTCTAATACTTTTTGTTTAAGTATTTCAAGTATGGAATACCACATTTTACCCTCTTCTATTATGAAATATTCTAAAAATATGAATTTTTTAGCATTTTTTAAAGCTTTTAGCATATCAAGAAACATATATTCTCCTAAAGAATAGTATTTAATTTCACTATCTTGATATATATTATATCCCCCTGTTTTTTTAATATATCTAGCTATATTTCTAAGTTCAAATAGCTTATTATCCTTAATATTATTAATTATTTCCTGTTTTTGAATTAATATATTTTTAGTTTGATTTTGTATATATATTATCCTATTTTTCATCATTTTACTTCCAAAATCAAATTTAATAAACCAGTATAGGCAAATTCCAAAAAAAGGAATAAGTAGTATTAATATTATCCAAACTAATTTTACATTAGGATTTTGTCTGTTATTTATTAAATAAAGTATCATAGCAAAACTAGTTAATCTACTTCCACCTATTAGCAAATACATATTATTTCCTAGCCAAATTATTGATGCTAAAGCTAGAATTACCTGTATTAACAGTAAAAATGTTACTATTAAAGTTCTACTAAAAACTAAATTTAATATCCCTTTTTTACTTTTTTCTTTTATTTTAGACATATCCTCCTCCTTTTTTACCTATTATATCAAATATCAAAAAAAGGAGCAAATATACATAAATTATATAGAAATATACTACATTAATTATTTAAACTAAATTTCAACTATAATTCGCATATAAATATATTTAATATATGAAATCATTTAAAACTTATATCTCAAGTTTATTGATTTATGTATAAAAAATATGTAGAATAGATTATATGTTATTACTTATAAAATAACAAAAAAATTAGGAGGAATATTATGATTAAAAAAAAGAAACTTATGGTAAAGTAAATATTAAGAAAGTAACAGGATTAGCTCCTGTTATAAGCTATGAACCTTGGGTTTTAAGATCAATAGAAAGTGTCAAACAATCTATAATCGATGGTAAGCCGGTTTTAATAAGATTACATTCAGCAGCGAGTTATCCATGCAAAAATAAAGAAGATAATTATAAATTAGATTTAGAATCACACGCAGTTTTAATAGTTGAATTTAATGATGAAGAAAATAATTTTGATATCGTAGACCCATGGAACAACTTTGAAGGTAATAGAAAAGGTATATATAAATTATCGTATGAAGAATACCCACTTTTATGTGTAAACTGTTCACTTTCAAAAGATACAATAATAACTGAAGTTTCATTGGATATAGAAAAGGTAATAATCGGAAACCATTCAGGTATCAAATTAAAATTAGGTTTATACACACCTAAAGGATATATTATAGACCAAAACAATACATATATAAATGATATAAAACTAGAAATCAATTATACTTTAAAAGGAAAAGAAAAACATAGTGAAGTAGAAATAAAAGGAAATTATAAAATAGGTGAATATGCTTATAAAACTATATCTTTAGGTGAAAATATTAATGAAAAAATTAAATTTAATATTAAATCAACAGTAACTATTCATGGAATAAGACCTTATAAATATGATGATAAAATTATAACAAAATATACATTTATTGATAAATTTGAAAATAAAAATAACGAAAATTCTTCTCTAGAAATAGTAAAACTAGAAAGAGTAATATAAATTTAGGAGGCATCTGTAAATGTTCAGAAAAAATCTAGTAAATAATAATCCCTATGAAAATATATATATCTATAATAAGTGGAGTACAAAAATAAAGGGATTAATAAAAACGCCATTTTTTGATAATAATGATTTTGAAAATGGATATGTAGTTTATTATTCAGAAATTAAACAAGGATATTTCATTGTTAAATTTAATTTGAAAAATGGTGAGATAATATTTGAAAAAAAAGTTACAAATGGTAGTTATGGAACAGGTGCTATTTATAAAAATCAAATAATTTCATACAAAGAATTTAAGGATTTAGTTTCTTTTGATAAAAATACATGAGAATTTCTTTGGGAATTAAAAACTAATACAAGAATAAGAAGTTCTGTAAATATTTTAGAAAACCAAATTATATTTTCATCAGGAAATTATGTATATTTTGTAAATGAATTAGGTAAAATTCAAAAAAAAGTAAAAATAGATAATGCTTTCTTATACGGAACCATATCTAAAATAGGAAATTTTTATTATGTTCTTGGAACTAAATTTTCTAAAGAAAAAAAATGTTCTTGTTTATATTTATTTTCTTTTGAATATTCAGGAATAATTATATCTGAAAAAAATATAGGGAAAGCCGAAGTTATAAGCTCAGACACATCAGGACTTTGGATAACAAATAATAATATACTTTTAGCATGTAATGATGAAATTTTTCTAATTGATAGTTCTGAGTTTAAAATTATTTGGAAACAAAAAGTTTTAGGAATAGCAAGTCGTCATGTTGTAATTTCTGATGACAAAAATGTATATTATACGACTTTGAAAGGAAGAATAGGTTCAATAGACTTAAAAACTGGTAATAAAGTTTGGGAAATTTCAACTCAAGAGGGTTTAATATTTTCTCCCCCTAGTATATATGGAAAAACATTATTTGTTTTAGCAGATTGTGTAGTTTATCTTATAGATAAAACAACGGGAAGTGTGTATTTTAAAAAAATAATTGGTCATTCTCCATACAGTGCCCCAATTATTTTTAATAATAATTTATTTATAGGTGGAGGAGAACCACCATTAAATGGAGTTCTACTTTCTTTTGATATAAAGCATAGTTTAAATGAAATTAAAAATAAAGAAGAAGTTTTAAAAGTTATTGAATTTGGAAATTATGTAGAAAACAATAAAATGCAGATTTCAATTATATTTGAAAAAAAAGTTAAAAATATATACCTAGATGTTTCTGTTATATCAAATGATAATATAATCAAACCAATAGATATTAAAGAAAACAATTATATATTTGAATTTAATTTAAAAAAAAATAACCTTAGTGGATTGTATTCTCTTCCAATTACATTTGAAAAAGAAAATTTTAAAAAATCAGAAATGATAATTATAAATTTAATTTTAAAAGAAACTAAATCAAAAAAAATAAGATTAGATAAATTTTATTATGAAATAAAACAAGAAAAAGAATTTTATAGTGGAGCAGCTATAGCAAAATTTATTTTAAATAGATATGGTAAGGATATAACACAAGAAGAATTTAGAAAAATTATTAATCATGTTAAAGAAAAAAGTAATTGGAAAGATGCTGATTTTCAAACATGGAGATTAATTTTAAAAAGAGTATTAAGTACATCAAAAAATACATTAGAGGATTTTTTAAAGGAGGAAGAAAAAAATGAAAAATAATATAAAATATATATTTAATATATTAGAAAAAATAGGATTTAAAAAATCTCTTGTCTATTTTGTAACTGTTATTTTAGTTTTCATTCTAGTTGTATTTCAACCTATTTTCATAAGTAAAAGTATACAAGAAGTTTCTAAATATTTTATAGCCCTATTATGTATTTCTTTATTATTAGAAGAATTACTAGGCTTTTATAATAACTACATTGTTCAAAAAATTAGAAATTATTCTAAATTAATAATATGGGAGCAGATAGAAAAGAAAAGCTATTTTGAATTTGTTAATTTAAATTTAGGAGAAATACAGAATTTAATTCAAGAGGGTTCTTTTTTAGTTAGAGCAATATATGATGTCATTTTAAGAATATTTAAAAATTTCATTATGATAGTTATTTATTCAATATTATTATTTAATTTCTATAAATCTATAGGAATAGTATATTTAATTTTTTATGTACTATATGTTTATATATCATATAATTTTTTAAAAAATAATAGTGAAAATATTTCAAAATCTATAGATACAACATCAAAAATAAATAGTTTTATTGTTGATTATTTCATTAATTTTAATACGATATATAACGAAAATTCATATGAATATGAAAAAATAAAAATAAAAGATTTATTTAATAAAGAAGAAAAAAAATACTATTCAATACAATTTAATATATTAAAATCAAATCTTTTTCTAAGATTGTTTTTAATTATATCAAGTATCTTAGTAATTTCTATAGCTTTTAATAGGCAAGTTGATCTAAAAGTATTATTGATAATTATTTATTCAGTATTTAATTTAAATGATTTTGGGAAATATATTTTAAATTTCTTTGAATGTTGGGATAGACTAAATCTAGTTATATCTAAAATGAATATTTTTGATTCTAAATGTATAAAAGAAAATTTAAAAATAGAATATTTAGATAATGAGAATATAATAGTTTTAAAAAATATTAATTATAAATATTTAGATTCTGATGAAATGATTATAAATAATAAATCATTAGAAATAAAAGATGGTAGTAAAAATTTAATTATTGGAAAAAATGGTAAAGGGAAATCAACACTATGTAAAATAATTGCAAATATGTTAAATGTTTATTCTGGAGAGATTATATACAATAGTAAATATATAAAAAATAAAAATGAAATAATCTATTATTCTCAAAATATAAATTTATTTGATAGGAGCATAATAGAAAATATTATTTATCCTAAAAATGAACTGAATAAAGAAATAGAAAATAAAATAAAAGATATAATTAAAGAATTAGAATTAGATAATGTAATAAAAAATGATGATGATTTATTTAATAAGAAAATAGGAGATTTTAGCAAAAAGATTTCAGGTGGAGAAAAACAAAAAATATTAATAGCAAGAGCTTTATTAAGTGATAAAAAGGTTATTATATTTGATGAAATAAATTCTGGAATAGATAAATTTAATAATCTTAATTTCTATAAACTAATCTCTAAATACTTAAATGATAGAACTATCATAATAATATCTCATAGAGAGGAACATAATGAAATTATAGATAATATAATAAATTTATAGAAGATAATAATATTGGGTCAGTAAACAACTGACCCAATGTATTTTTATTTCTTTTTAAGTAATAATGCCGATTGCATAGGCACTATAACCTTACTTGCTTTTATTTCAATTTCTCCAAGTCCTTTTGAATTTGCCATGTTCCCTTTAACAAGAACTATATATTTACCATTAGGTATCTCTATTTCTTTATCTTTTGAACTAGCATTAAACGCTATTATTTTATCAGCTTGAGTATATGCAATTACTTGATCTATAACTTTAATAGGCTTTATTATTTTATTAACCTCATCAAATGTCTTTAAATTAAAATCAGGATTTTCTTTACGTATCTTGATTAATTCTCTAACTAATTTAACACTTGCCCTATTTTTTCTTGCAAGATCCCAATCAAACCTATTCACTTCATCACTTGATTTATATGAATTTTCATCTCCACCCTTAGTTCTTAAAAATTCTTGTCCTGCATGAATAAATGGAACTCCTTGAGATAAAAGAACTATTGTAGTTCCAAGATTATGTCTTCTAGTTATAGTTGCTAAATCCTCAGTGTCATTAGTTTTACTGATTTGATCAAATAAAGTAAGGTTATCATGTGCTTCAACATATTGTATTAATTGCATAGGTGATGTATATGTTCTTATACCTTCTCCACCTTTTATAGATGCAAATAATCTCTCTTCTTGTTTTAGATTTCCACTTATAAAGCCTTTACCTATTTCTCCAAAAGTTGAACCTTTAACTGCATCTCTAAAATCATCATTAAAGAATGCAATATTTTTAAGTTTATTAGCATTATTTTGATTTGCTTTAATTTCAGAATCTAATGTTCCCATATCCCAACCTTCTCCTAGTATAAAGAAATTAGGATTAATTTTTTTCATCTCATCTCTTAATTCATTCATAGTATCAATATCAAGTATACCCATTAAATCAAAACGGAATCCATCTAATTTAAATGTTTTCGCCCAATATTTTGCACTATCTATTATGAATTTTCTAACCATTTTTCTCTCACTAGCGATATCATTTCCTACTCCAGTACCATTAGTTAAATTTCCTTCATCATCATATCTATAATAATAATTTGGTACTATCTTATTAAATGCATGTTCACCTGCACTAAATACATGGTTATAAACAACATCCATAATTACACCTAAGTTATTTTTATGAAGTATGTCTATAGTTTTTTGTAATTCTTCTATTCTAACATTAGGATCATATGGATTAGTAGAATATGAACCTTCAACCGTGTTATAATTTACAGGATCATATCCCCAATTATATCTAGCAAATTGATTTTTTTCATCCACAGAATATGAGCTAAAATCATATATAGGTAAAAGTTGAATATATGTTACACCTAATGATTTAATATAGTCAAGTCCTGTAATTTGACCACTTTTTGTTTTAGTTCCTGTCTCTGTTAATCCTAAAAATTTCCCTTTATTCTTTATTCCACTTGCTGGATGAGATGATAAATCCCTTACATGTAATTCATATATTATTACATTATTAATATTGGGATAATCTACATTTGAAATAGTTGGGTTAACTACTACTGATTTTTCTCCATTTATTGTAGTTGAGTAAGTATATGGATCATTAGTAATATTTACTTCACCATTTACACCAACTTCAAATTGATAAACTAATCCCAATTTATCTCCAGATAAAGTTATAGAATAAACTCCTTTTTCTCCTAAAGTCATAGTCTTTTTAATGATTTTTTCTCCTTCATATATTAAAAGGTTTACAAAATCTGCTGTAGGAGCCCATACTTTAATAGTTGTCTCATCTTTAGTATATATAGCTCCAAGATCTCCATCATATGCATAAAAATCATCAAAGCTTTTATCTCTAACTACAGCGCCTAAATTAACTTTAGCTTCACCAAATGTAGACATTATTACTCTTCCATCTTTATTTCTTAAATCTAAATTTTTATCAAAAACTATTTTAAATTTATCAGTTTGTACTCCAGCTTCTGTTAATGAAATAATTTCTTTTATACTATTATCAAGGTTTGTTATAATTCCTCTAGATATCTCTTTTTTTAAATTAAAGTTCTTATTTGTCTTAACTGTTATGCTATTCATTGAATCTATACTAGCATTTTCAATAAGCTTTGGTTTAGTTGCTGCTTTTTCTGATTTATATATAGCCTTATCTTCCTGATTTATATAAATATCTACATTAGCACTTTCATCAATTTTAGTAATTTCTCTTAAAACATCAACTTTCTTTTCAAAGAAAAACCACCATCTCTTAGTAATCTCAAAATTTAATTTAGTAATATCCTTACCTTCATAATTACCTTTAGCTACGAATTTTTCTCCATCTTTAACTAGATTAATATATTTAGGTTTTAATCCATCTGCCCATACTTTTACCCTATATTTTTTAGCATCTTTTTCAACTGGATAATATTTAATATCTAAATTAACATTATCAAACATTAATGGTGCCTTATCTGGATTAGAATAATATGCATTAGAGTCCTTAGATTTAACCCATATTTCAGCTTCTCCATCTTCAATATTAATAAATCTATCTTCTCCTACATCTTTCTTAGACCAATCTGAAAGCCTAACTATATATCCTACCTTTTTATGATTACCCTCTAAGGTAATTTCTGCATATTTACCAAATTCATCTTCTTTATCAAAAGCGTATGCATTTCCACTCCCTTTATCTGGCCAAACCCATAAATCCCATTCTAAGTTTTCACTTGGCTGATAATGTATAGTTACCTTAGTACTTGCTGAAAATACAATTATTTGCATTAGAAGTAAAAAAGTAAATATTAATTTCCTAAATAATTTATTCATATATACCTCCACTCTACACAATATTATACCTCGACATGCAAGCGTTTACAATATTAAAATAGGGATGAAAATATTTTTCATCCCTATCTACCTATATCTTTTCTAAAATACTTACCTTCAAATGATATTTTTTCTAGCTCTTCATATACTTTTTTTATAACTTCTTCTCTTGTTTTTGCCTGAGATACAATATTTAGTACTCTTCCACCATTTGTATAATACTTTCCAGCCTCTTTTTTTACTCCAGCTAAAAATACCTGTGTATCCTTATCTACCATTTCTATACCTGTAATTTCTTTGCCTTTTTCATATTTTTCTGGATAACCACTTGCTGCAATAACTACACAACAAGAATGTTCATTCTTCCATTTAATTTCTACCTCATCTAATCTTTTTTCTAAGGACATATTAATTATTTCTATTAAATCACTTTCCATTAAAGGTAACAAACATTGTGTTTCAGGATCTCCTAATCTCATATTATATTCAAGTAAATAAACTCCATCTTCTGTTATCATTAATCCAAAAAATATTATACCTGAAAAGCTCATTTTTTCCTGTTTTAATCCTTTAAGAGTAGGATTTAATATTTTTTCTATAAATTCTCTTTCCACTCTTTCATTATAGTATGGATTAGGTGATATTACACCCATACCTCCAGTATTTAATCCTTTTTCGTTCTCAAGTATTTTTTTATGATCCTTTGCAGACTTAAACGGTAATATTACATTACCATCAGTTATTGAAAGTATAGAAACCTCAACTCCTTTTAAAAACTCTTCTATTACTAATACATCTCCAGCTGATCCAAAAACTTTATCTTCCATAATATCAGTTATAGCTTTTAAAGCTTCATTTTCATTTTTAGCTATTATTACTCCTTTACCAGCTGCAAGTCCACTTGCTTTAATAACTATAGGATATTTCATATTTTCCCTAATATATTCTTCTGCTTTTACCTTATCTGTAAATGATTCATATTTTGCAGTATTAACCCCATATTTTTTCATAAATTTTTTAGCAAAATCTTTAGACCCCTCTAACATTGCTGCCTTTTTATCAGGTCCAAATATTTTTAATCCGAAATTATTAAATTCATTTACTATACCTTTAACTAAAAGTTCTTCACTTCCAACTATAGTTAAATCTATTTTTTCCTTTAAAGCAAAGTTCCTTATTTCAAATATATCACTAGATGTCATCGTATATACCATTTCTACATTAGGGTTTTGTTTAAGTTTCCACATAATGGCATCTTCTCTTCCACCTGATCCTATTATTAATATCTTCATAAAACTCCTTAATGTTTAAAATGTCTAATTTTTGAAATTATCATAGCTATATTATTCTCATCACAAGCTTTTATTGATTTTTCATCATTAATAGATCCACCTGGCTGTATTATTGATGATATCTTATATTTTCCAGCCATATTTACTACATCCTCAAATGGGAAGAAAGCATCAGATGCCATTATAGCACCACTAGTTTCCTTAGATCTTTCAAGTGCTTTTTCAGCTGCCCAAATTCTACTAACTTCTCCTGCTCCTATTCCTAAAGTTCTTCCATCCTTAGCTATAACTATTGCATTAGATTTTACATACTTAACTACCTTTAATCCAAATATTAAATCTTTCATTTCTAGTTCTTCAACTTTCTTTTTAGTAACGACTTCAAGATCTGAATAAAGGATGTTATCCACGTCCTGATAAAGCATACCCCCATCTACCTTAACCATTTCTTTTTTATCAATAGGTTTTTTATTACACTCTATTACTCTTAAATTCTTTTTAGTTTTTAACTTTTCTAAAGCCTCTTTTGTAAAGCTAGGAGCTATAACTATCTCTAAGAAGATTTTACTTAAAAGTTCAGCTGTTTCTAAATCAACTTCATTATTTATTGCAACTATACCACCAAAAATAGATACAGGATCACATTCATATGCTTTAATGTAAGCATCTTTAACATCACTACCTATAGCAACCCCACAAGGAGTAGAATGTTTAACTGCACAACAAGCAATTTCATCAAATTCACAAACTACTTTCCAAGCTAAATCCATATCTCTAATATTATTATATGAAAGTTCTTTTCCATTTAATTGTTTAAAATCTTTCATAGCCCCTTCATTCATATTATCTACATAATATGCTGCAATTTGATGAGAATTTTCTCCATATCTCATTTCACTTTCTTTAGTGTACGATATAGTTAAATATTTTGGAAACTCTTCTTCATTTAAAAAATTAAATATTGCACTATCATAAGCAGAAGTTAAATTAAATACTTTAGCTGCAAGTTTTTTTCTTGTACTTAAACTTATATCTCCTGTTTCATTAATTTCATTCATTATTGGATTATAGTCTGCTTTATCACTAATTACTACTACATCTTTAAAAGATTTAGCAGCTGATCTAAGCATACTTGGTCCACCTATATCTATAAACTCAATTTTTTCAGCTTCTGTTAAATCTTCCTTAACCTTATCAAAAAATGGGTAAAGATTAACTATCACATAATCTATTGTATCTATATTATATTCTCTAATAGTATTCATATGCTCTTTTTTATCTCTTATAGCAAGTATTCCACCATGTATATTAGGGTGTAAGCTTTTAACTCTTCCGTCTAACATTTCTGGAAAATTTGTAACTTCACTAATATCAATAACTTTAACATCATTTTCTTTAAGGTAGTTATAGCTACCACCTGTAGATATTATTTCAACTCCTTTTTTTTCTAAAAATCTAGCAATTTCTAAAATATTTTCTTTATCAAAAACAGAAATTAAAGCTCTTTTCATTATTTTCTCCCATCTAATATTTCTTTTATTATTCTAGGATAAACTTCCCATTCTCTTTCAAGTATTAACCTTTGAATATCCTCAGGACTTCTAGCATCTTTAATATCAACTACTTCCTGTCTAATTATTTTACCCTCATCTACACCTTTTGTTACATAATGTATGGTTGTTCCACTTATTTTTTCTTTATTTTCAAATACTTTTTCATGTATTTTCATCCCATACATACCAACCCCTGAATACTTAGGTATTAAAGAGGGATGTATATTAATTATTCTATTTTCATATTTATCTAAAATATCCCCTTTAATTATAGAGAGAAAGCCTGCAAGTACTATTAAATCAATATCAAAATCATTAAGTAGATTTAATATCTTATTTGAAATATCTTTTCTTTCAAGCTCAAAATATGGAATATTATATTCTTTTGCTATATCCTCTGATAAACATTTTCTATCTGAAATCACAGTAGCTACTTCAATATCATTTTCTAATATTTTTCTCAAATTAGTTCCACTACCTGAAACTAAAACTGCTATTTTAGACATAATGTGTTATCTCCTTTTTCTATATGACCTATTATAAAGGGCATCTCTCCTAAATTATATAATTCTTTTAATATATTATCTGCATCTTCTTTATCAACTATTAAAGTAAAACCTACTCCCATGTTAAATGTTCCAAACATTTCATCCTCACTTATATTACCCCTTTTTTGTAATTCTTTAAATATTTCAGGAACTATTAACTTATCTTTAAATATCACAGGTGATAAATCTTTACTCATAGCCCTTGGTAAATTTTCTATCAATCCTCCTCCTGTAATATGTGCCATACCATTAACATTGAACTTATCTAAGATTTGAAGTACATTTTTTACATAAATTCTTGTAGGAGTAAGTAAAATTTCATCAATTTTTCTACCAAAAACCTCTTCATTATAGTCTGAAAATACTTTTCTTATTAATGAATAACCATTACTATGAAATCCACTTGATGCCAGTCCTATTATTATATCCCCGTCTTTAACCTTTGAACCATTTATTATTCTATCTTTTTCAACAACTCCTACACAAAATCCTGCTATATCATAATCTCCTGGTTTATAAAAGCCTGGCATTTCAGCAGTTTCTCCACCTATTAAAGCCATTTTACTCTCAAGACAACCTTGAGCTATTCCAGATACAATTTCTACTGCAACTTCTGCTGATAATTTACCACAGGCTATATAATCAAGAAAAAATAGAGGTTTTGCACCATGACATAATATATCATTTACACACATTGCTACTGCATCTATACCTATTGTGTCATATTTTTTTTGTTTTAATGCTATATGAAGTTTAGTTCCTACACCATCAGTTCCTGAGACAAGAACAGGGTTTTTATATCTTCCAAGTTCATACATTGCACCAAAACCACCCAAGTCATTTAAAACTGAACTATTATGAGTCTTTGAAACTCTTTCTCTCATTAATTTTACAGCCTTATATCCCTCCTCTTTATCTACACCAGATAATTTATATGAATTTGACATCAATATTCCTCCAATTATATTTATTTAAAACAATCTAAGTTACAATCTAATCCATTTAAAGCTTTTACTAAATTCTCTATTGATAAATATCCTAGTGTAGTTGCACCTATATGATCCCTTATTTCATCAATAGTCATAATATTTCCTATTAACTCCTTATCACTGGCTATACTTGCACCAAAATATGATTCACTTATTACTACAGGTGATGCTGACCTAAAGTGAACCTCACTTGCTCCAGCTTCATAAAGTATTTTTATTAATATTTTAGATGTAGTTCCACGAACTAATGAATCATCTACAACAACTATTCTCTTACCTGATATTAATGTTTTCATTGCATTTAATTTTAATCTAACTGCCATTTCCCTTGAAGCCTGACCTGGCATAATAAAGGTTCTACCTATATACTTATTTTTTAATAATGCTGTGGCATAAGGTATTCCACTTGCTTCTGAAAATCCAATACCTGCAGCTACTCCTGAATCAGGAACACCTATTACTAAATCTGCTTTAATAGGATTTTGTTCATAAAGATATTTACCGCAAGAATGTCTTGCTTCATAAACACTTAAACCATCAATAACACTATCAGGTCTTGCAAAATATATGTATTCAAAAGATGAATAAGCTCTTTCTTTCTGAGAATTATATATTATTGATTCTATGCCATTCTTATCTATTATTATCATTTCTCCTGGCTCTATATCCCTAATAAAGCTTGCCCCAATACTATCAATAGCACAAGATTCTGATGCAACTATATAAGTTCCATCTTTAAACCTACCTAAACAAAGAGGTCTTATACCATAAGGATCTCTTACTGCTACCAATTTGTCTTCTATAATAACTGCGATAGCAAAAGCTCCTTCTATTCTTTTTATAGTGTTTAATATAGCGTTTTTATACCCAAACTTTGCATTTTTACCTATAAGTTTTAGTATAATTTCTGTATCTGTTTCAGTTTGAAACATTGATCCTTCTTCTAATAATTCATTAATGATTTTATCTGTATTTATTAAATTTCCTGCATGTACAATAGATAGTTTTCCTAATAATGAATCTCCTCTTAATGGTTGGTAATTTCTATTAGATGTTCCACTTTCAATCCCATATTTAATATGTCCTACTAATATATTTCCAACATAACTTCTTAAATCTTCAACTGAGAATACATCTGAGACAAGACCCTTACCTCTAATTGTCTTATGCCTTATATTTTCACTAGAAGTAGCATCACAAATTGTTATCCCTGCACTTTCTTGTCCTCTATGTTGCAGTGCGTAAAGTCCATAATATGAAATTGATACTAGATCATCTCTTAAATCATTTGAATAAAGTGCAAATAATCCACCCTCTTCAATTCTTTTTACTACTTTTGTATTATTCATTATCTTTTCTCCCTAATCTTTTAAATATTTCTAAATAAGCTTCTTCAACATTTCCTAGATCTCTTCTAAATCTATCTTTATCTAATTTTTCTCCAGTAAATTTATCCCAAAATCTACAAGTATCAGGAGTAATTTCATCTGCAAGTAATATTTCTCCCTTTGAATTTTTACCAAATTCAATTTTAAAATCAACTAAATTTATTCCTAATTTATCAAATTTTTCTTTTAATAAGTTATTTATTTTATCTGTTATATCATATATTTTTTTTAATTCATCATATGTTGCAAGACCTAAAGCTACAGCGTGATGATCATTAATTAAAGGATCTCCATAACTATCATTTTTATAGCAAATCTCAAATATTGTATTAACTGGTTTTGTACCCTCTTTTATTCCTAGTCTTTCAGACATAGACCCTGCTATTATATTTCTTACTATAACTTCAAGTGGAAAAATATCAACCTTTTGACAAAGTTGCTCTCTTTCATTTATTTTCTTTACAAAATGAGTTTTAATTCCATGATCTTCCAAAAGATTAAAAATTAATGTAGTTATATCATTATTTAATATCCCCTTATTCTTAATACTTCCTTTTTTTACACCATTTCCAGCAGTTGCATCATCTTTATACAGAACTATAACTAAATCTTTATCATCTGTTAAATAAAGTTGCTTTGCCTTTCCTTCGTATAAAAAGTCTCTTTTTTCCATGTTGCCTCCTTATATATTTTAATTAAATACTTGATATATTTGAATAAATCCTATTAATAGCCCTAATATTGTAAATACAATTCCCAATATTTGAATTATATATTCTCTTCTATTTATCAATTTTTCTTCCTTTTTTTGTATTTGATAAAATATTGCATCTTTTATTATTGTTAAATTTCTTGTTAATTCTTCCATTTGTTTATCTATGTTATAGTGTTCCATTAAATAGTCAATTATTTCTGATGTTTCCCTTATCTCATTTAAAGGATATTTATAGTAAGTTTTCACATAAAATGTTGTTATGTATCTTAATAAATTTTCCACTTTCCTATATTCTAATTCATCATATTTATTATATAGCTTATTCATATCTAACTTTGATATTTCATGTTGAAAATATTTAAGCATTTTAGAATAATATATTACTATAGCAAGAGAAACTAATATTAATTTCACTGTATTTTTTTCTGTATTTTTCTCATAATTTTCAGGAAAAGTTTCTTTTAAATTCTTAAAATTTTTTAAAGTATCTAAAAAATGAGCTTTATTTCTTTCATTCAAATATTTTTTAACAATATTGTAATTTTTATTTAATTCATCATATGTAACTTTAACTATTTTATCATCTGAAAATTTAAAATAATAATTTAAATTTTCATTATCTATGTTATATACATCAAAGCAAATATTTTCATATAAATTAGGTTTTAGAGCTTGTTCTCCACAAATTTTTTTCCTATTTTTTTTATCGTTATATTCTTTTATAACTTTTTTATATTCATCTAAATCTTTTAAAAACAATTGTTCATATGACATATCTAAATTTCTACCTTTACTTCAAATTTTTCCTTAATTTCTTTCCTAAATATTATTAACTTCTCCTTTATTTCTGGATATTTTATAGAAAGAATCTGAACTGCCAACATACCTGCATTATATGAATTATCTATACCAACTGTTGCAACAGGTATACTCTTAGGCATTTGTACTATAGAATAAAGTGCATCAAGACCACTAAGTGAAACATTAATAGGTACTCCTATTACAGGTAATGTAGTTTTTGATGCAATTACACCTGGAAGATGTGCTGCAAGACCTGCTCCTGCAATAATTATCTCACAACCTTTTTCTTCTATTTTTCTTAAAGTTTCTTCTAACAATTCTGGAACTCTATGTGCTGAAAGAATAAAAGCTTCATATTTAATATCAAATTCTTTTAAAACATTTGCTGCACCTTTCATAATATCTAAGTCTGACTTACTTCCAAAAATTATTGATACTTTCATTTTTCCTCCTATTATTTAAAGTATTCTATACCATTTTTAAATATATTCTGATATTTATTTCCATTAACATTTTTAAGTGTATTTTCTCCTGCTCTTTCTGAATGTCCCATTTTACCTAATATTTTACCATCAGGAGAAATTATACCCTCTATTGCTAGTTCTGAACCATTAGGATTAAATTTAAACTCATTGGTAGCCTTACCATTAAAGTCAACATATTGAGTTGCTATTTGACCATTTTCTATTAATTTTTGTAGTGTTTTATCACTTGCAAAAAATCTACCTTCTCCATGTGAAACTGGTATATCAAATTCATCTCCTACATTAAAACTTGAAAGCCATGGTGATCTATTTGTGGCAATTCTTGTTTTAACCATCTGAGATATATGCCTTCCTATCTTATTATATGTTAAGGTTGGACTATCCTTTGTTATTTCTCCTATATTACCATAAGGAAGAAGTCCTGATTTAACTAGTGCTTGGAATCCATTACATATACCTAAAATTAATCCATCTCTTTGTAAAAATCTTTCTATTTCTTCTTTAATTCTAGGATTTTGTAATACTGTAGCTATAAATTTACCTGAACCATCTGGCTCATCTCCTGCTGAAAACCCACCTGGCAGTACAAATATCTGACTATTTTTAAGTTCTTTACATATATCATTTATAGATGATTCTATATGTAATTTATTTAGATTTTTGAATAAAAGAATATTAGTAATAGCCCCATTTCTTTCAAAAATATTTTTCATATCATATTCACAATTAGTTCCAGGGAAGGCTGTTATTAAAACCCTAGGCTTTGCTACTTTTATACTAGATGTATAAATTATATCCTTAGGCTTAGATAGAGTTATAGTTGGCTTTTTCCCCTCTTTATACTCATAAGGGAATATACTAGATAATTTATCCAACCATGACTTTAATACCTTTTCTAAGTCTATTATTTCATCTTTAAAAGTTATATTAAATTCTTTAATACTCTTTCCTATAAGTGTAAAATCAAGTTCTTCCTTTGATTCAACAATTATACTACCAGGCATATATTTAAAGTAATCTAGATCTAAATTATCTAACTTAACTCCTATCCTGTTACCAAAACACATTTGAGATAAGCTTCCTGAAATTCCTCCCATACCTACAACTTTAGCAGATAAAATCTTACCTTTTTTTATATAATCTAAAACTTTAGAATATTTATTCTTAATATCTTGTAAGTTATAGCTTAAATCATCATTAATCTTATTTTCTACTAAATATATTTTATTTCCTATTTCTTTAATTTCAGTTGATATTACATCTTTAGCATTTACAGTATTTACTGCAAAAGAAATTAATGTTGGAGGAACAGAAATATCTTCAAAAGTTCCACTCATAGAATCTTTTCCACCTATTGCTGCTATTTCAAAATCTAATTGACATCTCATAGCACCAAGTAATGCAATCATAGGTTTTGACCATCTAACACTATCTTTCCCTAATTTTTCAAAATATTCTTGAAATGATAAATGTATGCCTTTATAATTAACACCAGCAGCCACTAATTTAGCGATTGATTCAAGCACAGCATACATAGAACCATGATATGGTGATTTTTCTGTTAAATAAGGGTTATATCCCCAAGTTATTGCTGATGAAGTATTAGTCTTCTTAGAAATCATAGGTATTTTCATTATTGATACATCTATAGGACTTAACTGATATTTACCACCATAAGGCATAAGTACAGTAGATGCTCCTATACTTGAATCAAACATTTCACTTAAACCCTTAGTTCCTGCAACATTTAACTTTCCTATATTCTCTAACCATTTTTCTTTAAATGTATTAGACGATAATTCTCTGTTTAAAAAATCTTTTACATTAATATCTTCTATTTTTATATCAATTTCTTGAGTAGCACCATTAGTATTTAAGAACTTTCTTGAAATATTAACTACAGCTTCTCCTCTATGTCTTAGTATTAATCTTTCATTATCAGTAATTTGACCAACTACTGTTGCAATTAAATTTTCTTTATCTGCCTCTTCTAAAAACTTTTCTACATCTTCTCTTGCAACTACTACAGCCATTCTTTCCTGTGATTCTGATATCGCAAGTTCTGTACCATTTAATCCCTCATATTTAACTGGAATTAGATCAAGATTTACATCTATACCATCAGCAAGTTCTCCTATGGCTACTGAAACTCCTCCTGCACCAAAATCATTACATTTTTTAATTAATCTTGTAACATTACCATTTCTAAATAGTCTTTGTATTTTTCTTTCTTCAGGGGCATTTCCTTTTTGAACTTCTGCTCCACATAAAAATAGAGATTTATTAGTATGTTCCTTAGATGAGCCTGTTGCTCCTCCACAACCATCTCTTCCTGTTTTTCCACCAAATAAAATTATTTTATCTCCATTTTCTGGAGTTTTTCTTAATACATTTTCAAGTGGAGCAGCTGCAACTACTGCTCCAACCTCCATTCTCTTTGCCTTATATCCTTCATGATATATCTCAGATACTAAAGATGTTGCTATTCCTATCTGATTTCCATAAGATGAATATCCTTGTGCTGCTCCAGTTGTAATCTTCTTTTGAGATAGTTTACCTTTTAAAGTATTTTCTATATTTTCAAGAGGATTTGCAGATCCAGTTACTCTTATTGCTTGATAAACATATGCTCTACCTGAAAGAGGATCTCTTATAGCTCCACCTAAACAAGTTGAAGCTCCACCAAAAGGTTCTATTTCTGTTGGATGATTATGTGTTTCATTCTTAAACATTAATAACCATTTTTCTATATTTTTTTCTCCATTAAATTTTTCAGTTTCAACATCTATATATACTGAACATGCATTATTTTCTTCACTAATTTCTAAACTGTCTAATTTGTTAATTTTTTTAAAGTATTTAGCTACTACAGTTGCCATATCCATTAAAGTTATATTCTTATTTTTTGAAACTATTTCTTTTATTTCCAAATACTTTTTAAATTCTAAATTTAAAAACTTTCCATATTCACTATCTGGAAATTGAACTTTATTTATTTTTGTTTCAAAAGTAGTATGTCTACAATGATCTGACCAATATGTATCAAATACCTTTATTTCTGTTTCTGTTGGATTTCTTTTTTCTGATTTATAGTAATTTTGAATGTGTAGAATATCTTCATAAGTCATTGATAAACCTAATTTTTTTCTCAAGTTTTCCAATTCTTCTGAATTTAAATTTGTGAAATTATTATATGAAATTAAATTTGTATTTATATTTAATTTTTCTTTTTCTAGAATATTTAGATTTTTTTCCCTTGTTTCTATAGGGTTTATTAGATAATTTTTGATTTTTTGAAGTTCATCATTTGACACTTCACCATATATTATGAAAATTTTAGAAGTTGTTATTTCGACATTTGTAGTTGATGTTAAAATATCTATACACTGCATTGCAGAGTTAGCCCTTTGATCAAATTGACCTGGAAGGTACTCAATAGCAAAGTATTTCTCATTACTTAAGTCTAGATTTTCAAAAATATCATCTGTTACTGGTTCAGATAATATCATTTTCTTTATATCTTCTACATTACTAGGACAGTTGAAAATATCGTAGCAATTAAGTATTCTTATGTCATTTAAAGACACTACGCCCAACTCCTCTTGTAGCTGTTTTAATAACCTCCTTTTTTCAAAGTCGCAATGTTTTTTCTTTTCTACAAAAAATCTTAAGTCTGACATATGTCCTCCATAATTTATATTTATATCTCAATTTAGCACAATTTTTAAATATATTCAACACATTTAAAAAGTTTTCTTTTTCACAAATTATAACTAAAAAGGAGTAGCTAATAACTACTCCTTATTTAATTCTTTTAACAAATTCCTCTTTTGTTAATGTGATTTCATAATTAGATAAAGTTAAGATATATTCTCTGTGATTCTCTTCTATTTTATCTATACCATTTTCTATCATATATAGCTTTATTTTTATAGAATAAATAAAATTTTGCATCTCCTTTGGTATTTTACCAAATCTATCCCTAATCTCATCTGTAAGATCTTTTAATTCATTTTCATTTTGAACCTCAGCATACCTTTTATATACAACTAGCCTTTCATCTTTTTCTATATATTCTTGGGGTATATATCCATTATTTAAAAGATTAATTTCAGTATTTTTAAATTCCCTTACTTTTTCACCTTTTAATTTATTTATCTCATTTTTAAGCATTTTAAGATAAAGATCATATCCAAACATATCTATGGCTCCATGTTGTTTTTCTCCAAGTATCTCTCCTGCTCCACGAATATTTAAATCTTCTAAAGAAAGTAGATATCCTCCACCTTCTACTCCCTCTATCTTTTCTAAACTCTTATCCTTTTCCCTACCCTTTTTACTCTTATACTCACTATCAAGTAAATAGCAATATCCTTGTCTTTTACCACGACCTACTCTTCCTCTTAATTGATAAATTTGAGAAAGTCCAAGACTTGAGTAATTTTCTATAATTATACTATTAGCATTAGTAATATCTATACCATTTTCTACTATAGTTGAGGCTATTAATATATCAAATTTCCCCTCATCAAAATCATTTATTTTTCGTTTAATTTCCTTAGGGTTTAATTGACCATGTATATATTCAATATTTACAAAATCTGGCATTAATTTCTTTAAACTTTTTTGTTTTTCTGCCATTCCTTTAATATTGTTTGTGATATAGAAAACCTGTCCATCTCTTGCAAGTTCTTTTAAAATTATTTTCTTCATTTCATCTTCTTGTATTTTTTGTGTAATAATAGGTAATCTATCCATAGGAGAACTTTGTATTAAAGATATATCTCTAATACCTAAAAGGGCTAAATTTAAAGTTCTAGGTATAGGTGTTGCACTTAAAGTAAGCAAATGAATATCTTCTTTTCTTTTTTTTATTTTTTCCTTTGCTGTAACTCCAAATTTTTGCTCCTCATCTATTATTAATAATCCTAGATTTTTAAATCTTACATCTTCTCCAAGTAATCTATGTGTTCCTATTACTAAGTCAATTTTACCATTTTTTAATCCATCTAAAACACTATCAGTATTTTTCCCAGTAAGTCTTGAAAGATTAGCTACATTAATACCAAAATCTTCAAATCTTTTATGACATCTTTCAAAATGTTGATTAGCAAGTACAGTTGTAGGAGCAAGTATAGCACATTGATATCCATTTTCAATGGCTTTAAAAGCTGCCCTCATAGCAACTTCTGTTTTACCATAACCTACATCTCCTACTAGCAATCTATCCATTAATCTTCCACTTTCTAAATCCTGTTTAATATCATCTACTGCTTTTTGTTGATCAAATGTTAGATTAAAAGGAAATTTTTCTTCAAATTCTTCCTGCCATAATGTATCTTTAATAAAGGGATTTTTAATAACAAGCTTTCTTTTAGCCTGTATATTAACTAACTCTTGTGCAAATTTTTCAACATCTTCTCTTATTCTCTTCTCACGTCTTCTATATCCTTTAGTACCTAAAGAATAAAGTTTTGGTGCTGTTCCTGCTGATACATACTTACTAATCCTATCTAATTTTTCAACAGGAATATATAGCTTATCATTATCAGCATATTGTATATATAGGTAATCTCTATCATTAATATTTACACTACCTTTATATATCCCTATACCAAATTCTACATGTATTACATAATCTCCTTCTAATATTTGATTTACATTATTATACTTAATTCCCTTTTTCTCTATTCTTTCTCTTTTATCCTTAATTTCATCTTGATAATTTCTATCCTTACTTCTACTTACCTCAAGTAAATTACCTTTTTCTATCAATTTATCAAATCTTTTCTTTAAGGTTTTTTCATTATCTTTATCAAGCATTAACATTTGTTCTAACTTAATTTCAAGAAATTCCTTATTTTCTAAAAATATTTCTATATTACCTTTAGTAAATACTTCTATCATATCAACAATTTCTCTTTCTATACCACTTAATACATTACCAAATATTTTTATTTCTTCAATATTTTCTATAGATCTTTGATCATAGGTAGAGAAGATCTTAATATTTTCAAGTATATTATCAAAAAAATCAAGTCTTATAGGGTTATCTAAATTAGATGGATATATATCAATAATATCCCCCCTAATTGAAAACTCTCCCTTATTAAGAACGGTATATTCTTTCTTATACCTATTTTCAATTAAATATTTTAATATTTCATCTCTTGAATATTCTTCATCAACCTTAAATTCCTTTGATTTAAATTCATCAAAAAATATCTTTAACGCTAAATTAATATCAAGGAATAATATACCTTTAGTATTTTTATTTAAAAATTCTAATATTTCAATATTAACACCTATTAGATCAAGGTTTGAGTATGAACTTAAATTTACATATTTACTCTCATAATCACTTTTTTCTTGTTTTAAAATGTTATAGTAATATTCTAAATTATTTGATGCTGAACTTATGAAAACCATTTTAAAAATATTCATACTTGTAAGTTTAGTAACAACTTCTTCTTTAAGTAAGGTAATATTTTTTTTAATCATTATTTTCTCCTAGTGCAGGTATATTAATATTTATTTTTTTGTAATAACGAAATAGTTTTTTTCTTAATTCATCTGCTGCTAAAAACTGTATTTCTGTATCCATAGTTCCCACTTTATATATAGCATAGTCCATAAATAACAGGTTTATCATATTAATATCTGCTTTTTCTTTTTTATCATCAAGGTATTTAAATATCTTATCCACCTTTTCTTCTACTATTTTTCTTCTGGCATCTACATATATTTTAGAATTATTTAATATATATGGATTTTTTATTAGATTATAGTAAGCTTCTTTCCTAATATATTCTAATTCTTCTTGTATACATAATAAGCATTTATCTCCTACTAGACTAGTTCTATCCATATTACAAATAGGGCAAGTAGTTTTAACTTCAGCTCCTTTTTTAAAATATATTTCAGCTATATCATATAGATGATTTTTTACTTCTTCACTTGATGATATTTTGGAAATATCTCCAAGTATTTTATTTTTTTCTTCTTCAGTAATTTCAATGTATTCTAAATTATCATTAAATTCTGTATTTTCTTTCATCATCTGTCTTTTCATATTTCTAGTATTAACAATATTTTTTTTATCATCTAATATTCTAATATCAATTATTTCCCCATATTTTCTGGCTTCTAATAATATATTATACTTAATTTGATTAATAAAGATTTTAACATTAGGATCATTTACATATATATTTATATACCCATCTTTAATAGAACATATACTACAATTACTAATTAATGCATCATCAACAAATTTATCATAATTAAAACCAAAAAATTTTTTTAATTCTAGTACAATATTACTAACCTTTCTCATTAATTATCCCCCCATCAACATCAAATTTTTTACCCACTATCTTTAAATCTTCTGTTGAAGTTAAAAAACATTGTATTTCTTTTTCTAAGAAGTAGTGTATAATTTGATTTTTTCTAAAATTATCAAAAAATGAAGTAATATCATCCATTAAGAATATAGGTTTTTTATTTTCCTTTTTTTCTATTAATTCAATTTCAGATATTTTTAGTATAAATACTATAGATTTTTTTTCGCCCTGAGAAGAGTAATGTCTTGCATTCTTACCATTTAATTCAAAAATATATTCATCTTTATGTACACCATAATTAGAATATCCCATTTGCACGTCATATAGTTCTTTACTTTTTAATAGTTTTTCTATAATTTTTTTAGTTTCTTCTATATCTGAAACATCTTCTAACCTTAAAAAATTTTCATAAATTAATTTAAAGTCATGTTCACTATTAAATAGCTTTTTATAGTTAACATCTAGGTATTTATTTAATTCATCTACGTATTCTTTTCTAATTTTAAGTATTCTTGCACATATATCTATATACTTTTCATCATATATTAAATAAAGTTCTTCTTTATGATTTTTTTCTTTAAGCATCTTATTTCTTACTTTAAGTATTTTTTCATAATCTACTATCAAATGAAGGTATTCTTTATTAATTTGAGAAATTTCATAATTGAAAAACCCCCTCCTAATAGAAGGGTTACCCATTACTAATTCTACATCTTCTGGTATAAATGAAACTGCTAAAATATCTCCAATATATTCCACGTATTTTATTTTTTCACCATTTTTAAAGTATTTTTTTTCATTTTTAAAAAGATTAATAGAATAATTTGATGTATTATCTAATTTAACAAAAATTTTAGCATCACTACTGCTATATTTTATCATTTCATTATTCTTTTTAGTCCTAAAGCTTCTACCTGTTGCTCCAAAATATATAGCTTCCATAAAAGATGTTTTTCCCTGTGCATTTTCACCATAAATTAGGTTAAATCCACTAGATAATTTTATCCTCTTATCAATTAAATTTCTAAATCCTGAAAAAAATATTTCTTTTATCATTTAATTTCTACTCTTTCTCCTTCAAATTCAACTATCATACCTCTATATATTTTTCTACCTCTTCTAAGCTCAACCTCATTATCTACTAATACACGCCCAGCAAGTATCATCTCTTTTGCACTACCCCCATTTTCAACTAAATTTGCATACTTAAGTAGTTGATCTAACTTAATATATTCTGTATTTATCTTTATTTCCATTACTTTCCCCTTTTTAAAAAGAATGCAGGTTTCCCTGCATTACTCTATTTAATGTTTTTCTTATCTAAAATTGCCTTTATCCACCCTTTAAATAAAGAATGCGGTTTATTTGGTCTACTCATAAATTCTGGATGGAATTGAGCAGCTACAAAGAATGGATGATTTTCTATTTCAATTATTTCTACATAATTTCCATCAGGTGATTTTCCTACTATCTTGAAACCATGTTTTTCAAATTCTTCTATATATCTTTGATTAAACTCATATCTATGTCTATGTCTTTCTAATACTTCAGACTGTCCATATAGGGCATATACTTTACTATTAGGATCTAATTTACAAGGATATGCTCCAAGTCTCATAGTTCCACCTAAGTTTTCAACATCTCCTTGTTCTTCAATTAAACTAATAACAGGATTTGAAGTGTTTTCATCAAATTCTGTAGAATTTGCATCTTTCATTCCCAATACATTTCTTGCAAACTCTATAGTTGCCATTTGCATACCTAAACAAATACCAAAAAAAGGTATCTTATTTTCTCTTGCAAATCTTACAGTATTAATTTTACCTTCAATTCCACGTCCACCAAATCCTCCTGGAACTAAAATACCGTCATATTCTTTTAATTCTGTTAAATCAAACTCTTCTGCTTTTAAATAATCTATTTTAACTTTAGTGTCATAATGAAACCCTGCATGTTCTATAGATTCATTTATACTAATATATGCATCCTTTAATTCAACATATTTACCTACTACTGCTACTTTAATTTCATGTTTAGGATTCATGAATTTATTTACCATTTTCTTCCATTTTTCAAGATTAGGTTTAATATTTTCTAAATTTAATTTTTTACATACTTCATCTGCAAGACCTAATTCTTCCATATGTATAGGAATTTCATATAGGTTATTAGCATCTAAAGCTTCAATTACTGAGCTTTCATCTACATCACAGAATAAAGAAACTTTAGATTTAATATTTTTATCTACTGGATGTTCACTTCTAAGGATTATAATGTCGGGATTAACTCCAAGACCTTGCAACATCTTAACGCTTTGTTGTGTAGGTTTAGTTTTTAATTCTCCTGCAGCCTTTAAATATGGAAGTAATGTTACATGTATATATGTTACATTTTCTCTTCCAACATCTTTTTTAAATTGTCTTATAGCCTCTATAAATGGATTTGATTCTATATCTCCTATAGTTCCACCAATTTCAGTTATTACTATATCTGAATTAGATGCTTTACCAGCCTGCATAATTTTTTTCTTGATCTCATTAGTAACATGTGGTATTACTTGAACTGTTCCTCCAAGATAGTCGCCTTTTCTTTCTTTATTAATTATTGTCGACATTATTTTACCACTAGTTACATTATTATACTTAGTAAGTTCTTCATTTATAAATCTTTCATAATGCCCTAAATCTAAATCTGTTTCAGCTCCGTCTGCTGTAACAAAAACTTCACCATGTTGATACGGACTCATAGTACCAGGATCTACATTTAAATAAGGATCAAATTTTTGAATAGTTACCTTATATCCTCTTTCTTTTAATAATCTCCCTAAAGATGCGGCAGTAATTCCTTTTCCTAGAGAAGAAACTACCCCTCCTGTAACAAATATATAATTAATCATTTTAATCCCTTCCAGAAGATTTCTCTTGTATTATTGTATTTTTAGTACTACTACTTGGGACTTGTAGTAATTTTAATCTTTTATCACTTTCTTCTTCAGCTACGATACTATATATATTATCAAAATCATCTTTTTCTATAGGACTATCAGCAAATATTACTAAATTATTTACATTTTTAGAAGAGTAAATTTTAACATCAGCAATATCAAATACATATTTTGAAAAAAACTTGAGATAAAGGGTTTCATTAAATATTCTTAATTGATTTGTACTTTTCTCACTTTTATCACTAAAATCTATATTCATTACCTCTTTATATTTTTTAATTAACTCTTTTTTTATTTTTTTCAATTCCGCTAATCCCTCTTCTTTATCTATCATAGAAAAAGAATTAAAAGATAATAGTAACATAATAGCTATAACTATCTTTTTCATAAAAATCCCTTATTTTTTCTCTTTTGTTAATTTCACATCAGTATATAGCTTAAATGTAATTTCTGTTGGTTTTTGATAAAGATTGTTTAATATTTCTACAACAGCCTTGTCTAAATAATATGCATCTTTTGAATTTATTGTTTTATCAACATAATATTTAAATTCTGCCTTATTTCCATTTAATTCTTTAATAACAAAATTAGATTCATAACCTATTTGTGCAAAAATGTGTTTTAATCCTAAAATATATAGGTTCTTTTTATTTTCAAATTTAGTCTCATCATATTTAGAATTTTTACTTTTTTCATTTTTAATTAAATCTGCTACATGATTATTAAAATCAGCATATATTAAATCTAATGTTCCTTTTTCTGCTATTTTTGTAAGTTCTGCTTGAATAATTGATTGCTCTACCTCAGCTAATTTATACTTTGCTTCCACACTAAATGTAATTGCAGATAATACTATAGCTAGTGCCAATAATGTTTTTTTCATTTTAATTCTCCTTATTTTTGTTCATAATCAAAGATGCAGCTCCTTTTACTCCAGCTGAATCTAATAAATTGCTTTTAACTATAGGTATATTAATACTCATATTTAAAGCATATTTAGGTAAATGTTTTTTTATTCCTGATATAATTAGATCTGAAGATTTAGCAAGCCCTCCTGCAATAACTATTATTTCAGGATTAACTAAATTAATTAATACTCCTATACCATAGGCTAACTTATTACAAAAATTATCAACTATAATCTCAGCAACTTCATCTCCTCTTCTTACATTATCGAAAATATGAAATGCTTCAAGTTTTTCAAAGTTATCTTTAAAAGTTTCATAAAGCAAGCCTTTTTGTTCTTGTTTTAATATCTTAATTCCTTGCCTTACTATACCTCTAGCTGATGTAAATAATTCTAAACACCCTGTTAATCCACAACCACATTTATCTCCATTTAAATCAACTGAAATATGACCTATTTCTCCAGCAGCTCCATCATTTCCTGATATTAATTGCCCATTTATTATCATACCTGCTGCTATACCTGTTCCTATAGGTAAAATTATACTATTTTTATAACCCTTACTTGCACCAAATAGATTTTCTCCTAATGCTATTGCTCTTACGTCATTTTCTACTATTACTCTCTTACCTGAAATTCTTTCAAATAACTCCTTAGCATTAAAATCATTACCCCATGAAAAATTAGCTGCTATTTTAACTATAGCCCTATCTACTACAGGTCCAGGTATTCCCAATCCTATTCCTTCAAGTTTTGATATATCTGCTGATATTTTTGTAAATAATTCTTGTATCTTATCCCAAATTCTAGTAAATGTATCTTCAGGTCCTCTTTTTGACTCAGTTTTAACACTTTCTTCTATAAGTATATTATATCCTAAATCTAATATCCCTATTTTAACATTAGTGCCACCTAAATCTACTCCAACAAAGTATTTCATATTATCACCTATATTAATTTTTTTAGATCTTCTAAAATTTTTGGTGCTTTAGGTCCCATTACTACTTGTACATTATTTTCATCAATAACTATTACATCTAATGCCCCTAATTCTTTTAAAGCTTTATTATTAACCTTGTCTAAATTTTTAACCCCTACTCTAAGTCTTGTAAAACAGCTTTCTAATGAATCTATATTTTCTTTTTTTCCTAATGCTTCTATAATTTTAGATTCTTCATCTAAATTTTGAGCTTCATTGTTGTTTATAATCTCAAGTATCTTAGGGGCTTTAGGTCCCATTACTACCTGTAAATTATTTTCATCTACAATTACTACATCAATTGCTCCAGATTCTTTTAATACTTCCATATTAACTTTATCTAAATTTTTAACTCCCACCCTAAGTCTTGTAAAACAACTTTCTAATGAATCTATGTTTTCTTTTTTTCCTAATCCTTTCAAAATGATTTTTGCCATCTCTAAATCTGTCATTCTACCAAACATAATATCCTCCTTAATATATATGTAAAAGCCTTATTCCAACTATTTAGAAACAAGGCTTTTAACTATTATTATTTAACTTCTACTCCTCTTTTATATGCATCTTGTGATCCAAATACATCAACTATTTTAGATTTGTAATATTCTTTCATATATTCTTTTGCTTTTCCAGTATATTTTCTAGGGTCAAATTCTCCTGGGTTGTTTGTAAGAACTTCTCTTACTCCTGCAGTAAATGCTAATCTTCCATCTGTATCTACATTTATTTTAGCTACTGCTGATTTAGAAGATAACAATAATTGTTCATCAGGTATACCTATAGCATCTTTCATAGTTCCACCATATTGAATTATTTTATCAACAAATTGTTTAGGTACTGAAGATGAACCATGTAATACTATAGGGAATCCAGGTATTCTTTCTTCAATTTCTTTAAGTATGTCTAAACGAATTTTAGGGTCATCTCCTGGTTTGAATTTATGAGCTCCATGAGAAGTTCCTATAGCTATTGCTAATGAATCTACTCCTGTTCTATTAACAAATTCTTCAACTTCATCTGGTTGAGTATAAATAGTATGTTCAGCAACTACATCATCTTCAACTCCAGCAAGTACTCCAAGTTCCGCTTCTACAGTTACGTTATGTTGATGAGCAAAATCTGCAACTGATTTAGATAATTCAATATTTTCATCAAATGAATAATGAGATGCATCTATCATTACTGATGAGAACCCGTATTCTATACAATCTTTACAAGCCTCAAAGCTTGGTCCATGATCTAAGTGTAATGCTATTGGTATATCTGATCCTGAAGCTTTAACATATGCTGTAGCTGCTTTAGCTAAGAATGGTAACATTTCTTTTCCTATGTATTTTCTAGCTCCTGTAGATACTTGTAAGATTACAGGTGATCCCATTTCAACACAAGCTTCTACAATAGCTTGTAATTGTTCTAAATTATTAAAATTAAATGCTGGCACTGAATACCCTTCTTTATTTGCTTTTTCAAACATTTCTTTAGTATTTACTAAACCTAAGTCTTTGTAATTATACTTCATTTTTACTCCTCCTAGAACTTTATTTTTTCATACATTTAAATTTTATCAAATTTAATGTAAAAAATCAATAATTAATGTATATACTATTACACAAATATCAAATGAAATAACTTTACAGTATATAATCTTGTTTTAATTTCATATACAACTGTACTTTTATTGTTATCCTATCTGACTTTTAATATATAAAAAGCACCTACTTTTAAGTAGATGCTTTCTTTAATTTTTTACATAAAAAGTTGCTTTTCCTTTACCATGTCTTTTAATCTAGCCTTCTTCTATTAAATTCTTAAGCATATTTTCAATTGTAGACTTACCTACTTTAGGAACTAATTCCATTATATCGTTTTTGGTAAATTTACCTAACTTACTATTAACTGCATTTCTTACAAGATAAATTGTAGGGATTTTTTCATCTACATAATCAGTTCTTTCTTCAAAATCAATATACGCTGCTAATATAGTTCTAAGTATATATTTTATAAACGACAATTTATCCTCTTCACTTTCATGCCAACCTATACCATTTTTTTCTAGTGCTAAGTAATAACTTTCTTTATTTTTTTCTATCTTACTTTCTAAACTTATATATTTCCCAACAACATATCCTTGTCTATAAAGTAAAAGAGTGGTTAGCAAACTGCTCATTCTTCCATTTCTATCATTAAAAGGATGGATACAAAGAAAATCATGTATAAAAATTGGAATTAAAAGTAGTGAATCTACTTCCTACGCCTTGTTGATTTTCTGTTGGATCTTTTTCATAATCCTCTGAATAAGATATATTACTTAAAAAGCTTCCTGTTATTAAAATAGCCCTTATTAGCCTTACATTCCCTCTTAACCATTTTTTTAATTTACCTTTTTTTTAATTCTTTTACTCCTTTTTAATTAATTGTTATCCGTAAAAGTATACCTCTACCCAACGATATTTTGTTAAGAGTTTGTGTAAAAAATTATTTTTGTTTTAAAATAAAAAGAGTTTCTGATTTTAGAAACTCTTTATTAAAATATTTCACCTGCTACTATTTTTTTATCTTCATTATAGTTTGATATGACCTCTATAGCTTTAACTACTGCATTTAATATATCTTCAATAGGCATAGAAAATGATGTGTTTCCTTTTACCTGTTCACTCATATATGGTAAATGTATAAATCCTGCCTTGATTCCAAGATTTTCTTTTTCTATAATATATCTAATTCCATATAGTACATGATTACATACAAAAGTTCCTGCAGTATTAGAAATTTTTACTGGATAGCCTTTGCTTTCTAATTTTTCATATATTCTTTTAATTGGTAAAGTTGAAAAATATGCATTTTCTCCATCATCAAAAATCTTCTCATCCACAGGTTGATTCCCCTCATTATCTTTTATCCTATAATCATCAACATTAATACCTATTCTTTCTATAGATACATTCTTTATTCCTCCTGCTTGTCCCAAAGCTAATATATATTTAGGGTTTTCTTTTCTTATTTCATCTTTAATTTTATCTAAACTTTTATTTCTTACTACAGGTAATAAAAGTTTAACTATCTTTAAATTTCCTATTTTTTCTGGAAGAAAGTTTAAAACCTTTTCTGAAACATTTAAATCATCTCCTCCAAATGGTTCAAATGCTGTTATTAAAATTTTATCCATAACTAACTCTCAAGATAGCTAATAATATTATTTACTGCATTACCTGGGTTAATTTTAGAAATATTATCTCTCATATATTTAAGTTTATCACCACTATTTACAAGTCTTATAGCTTCTTCTATAGCATTTTCAACTTCTTCATTTCCATATATTTTAGCAGAATTAATAGCTTCTAATATTTCTGCATTTTCTTTTTGTCCAACAAAATTATATGGTACAAGTATAGAAGGTTTTTCAAGTTCTATTAATTCAGATATAGTTGATGCTCCAGCACGACATAAAAGTATATCTGAGGCTGCCATAACATTGTACACTTCTTCAAAATATGGGACTACTATAGTATTTTCATTTTCTTCTATCCTATTTATAGTATCCTTATATAGCTCCTTACCAGTAGCCCAATAAAATATAACCTGAGAATTTTTAATATATTCAAATTTCTTAACTATAGCATCATTAATATTTTTAGCTCCTAATGATCCTCCCATTACAGCTATTACTTTAGCATTTTTATCTATACCCATTTTTTCTCTAGCTTCTTCTTTAGAGATATTATAGAACTCTGGTCTAATGGGATTGCCCGTTACAACAAATTTTTCTTTATGAGCATTTTTAATGTTTTTTAGTGTTTCTTCAAATGCTATAAATACTGTTTTAGCATAAGGATAAAGCCATTTATTTGCCTGTCCCATAGTTACATTTTGTTCTTGTAAAAATATATCAAGTTTTAATGTTTTAGCTGCAAGTAAGGCTGGAAGTGAGATATAGTTTCCAAAACCTATTACATAATCAATTTTTTCTTTTTTTAATATTTTTCTTGCATCATAAATACCTTTAAATAACTTGATTATTCCGATTATACTTCTAATAGGAAGTATATCAAGTCCATAAAACTTATATCCTCTTTCTGGAACTATATCTTTTTCCATTCTATGACATGTTCCCATAAATACTAATTCATGTCCTTTATTTTCAAGTTTTTCTGCAAGTGATAATGCTGGATAAATATGACCTCCAGTACCACCTGTGGTAATTAAGATTTTACTCATATATAACACCTTCTTCTAGTTTATCATTCATATTTAAAATTATACCTATAACCAAACCAAGTCCTATACCCACACTAACCATTGATGATCCCCCAGCACTTAAAAATGGCAATGTTACTCCTGTTGATGGAAGTATATTAACATTTATGCCTATATGAAGAATAAACTGATTGGATATCATAAATCCTACTCCATAAATTATCATTTTTTCATATATAGAATTAGCAAATTTTGCACTATAAAATATGAAATAAATTAATAATATAAAAAGCGATATTAAAACTATAGCCCCTATAAATCCCCATTCATCAACAAACCCTGCAAAAATATAGTCTGTTTGTACTTCTGGAAGATAAAAATTCCTTGAAATACCATTTCCATAACCTGAACCAAATATTCCACCATTACTTATAGACTTCATAGAAAGCAGAGCATGTTCATTTTCAAGATTTAACCTTGATATTCTATACCCCTTTGAAAAAATAGACCCTAATCCTGCAAGAACAAGGCATACTACTGTAAATATTACCTTTTTATATGAAATTACCTCACTTATCCAATACATACAAAGGAATAATAGTATAAATTGTACAGTAGATGAAAAAGATCTAGAAATTAGTATTAATCCTGCACAAAAAAGTGTATAAATTCCTGTGTACATATATATATTTAATCTTTCTCTTTTAATATAGTAAGCTCTTTCTATCATATATGCTAAAACTAATACTAATCCAACCTTGGAAAATTCTGAAAACTGTATAGTGAGATTCCCTATCTTTATCCATCTTTTAGCTCCATTTATAGCCTTACCTGCATACAAGGTATACACTAATCCAGCTACAATAAAAATCATAATAAATACTGTTTTTTTATTTAAATAATTAAAATTAACAAAGAGGATTATAAACAGCATAAAAGAAAAAGTTACCGCTAAATATATCAAATGTTTACTAATTATTGACACATGACTTAAACCTAAAGTGTTTTTTAAACTTTCAGGTGATGTTAAACTAAGTAAATTAAATACTCCTATGATATTTAATATTAAAATTAGTATAATTATTGTAGTAATTAACTTTTTTTTACTATCTGTCTTAAAAAAATTATACATTTTTTTCTCCTAAAATTTCTATAACTTTACTCTTAAA
The DNA here is from genome assembly GCF_001902585.1 of Streptobacillus notomytis. NCBI lineage: Bacteria > Fusobacteriati > Fusobacteriota > Fusobacteriia > Fusobacteriales > Leptotrichiaceae > Streptobacillus > Streptobacillus notomytis. The sequence goes on from NZ_LKKV01000001.1 coordinate 72,672, forward strand.
ATATTTACCTCTTTCTTCAAAATTCTTAAACTGATCAAAACTTGAAGTAGCTGGAGAATAAAGTATGGTATTATTTTCTTCAAAGTCTACATTATCTTTAATGTGTTTTATACACTCATCAACTGTTTCAAAAATGATATATTTTCTATATCCAACTTTTTTTAATTCATTTTCTATTAAATATCTATTTTCTCCATATATGTATGTAAATTTAATTTTTTTTCCTATTGCTTTACCTAATTCATATAAAGGAACTTTCTTATCTTCTCCACCACATATTAATATCACATCATTTTCATATGAATATATAGCTTTACTAGTTGAGGCTACATTAGTTCCCTTTGAATCATTAATAAATACTGTATTTAATTTACTAAAAAAGTCTTCCATTCTATGTTCTATACTTTTTACTTCCTTTAAGAAATTTCTAATTACCTTATTAGGCACACCACAAATTTTAGCTGTAGCAATTAGAAATAGCATGTTTTCTAAATTATGTTCTCCTTTTAATGCAATATCTTTAACTGCAATTAATTTATCTGCACTTTGACTTAAACTAAATTTAGAATTATACATTTCACTTAAATCTTTCATAACATATATTTGATCATTTTTAACAAATATACTACCCTTATTATTAATACTAATATATACCCTTTTAGGATTTCTATAATTTTCTAATTCCTTAGCTTTTTTGTATAGATTTAAAAAAGTAACATCATCTACATTAACTATCATTCTATCTTTTTTATCTTGATTTGAAAAAATATTAAATTTAGTCATGTAATAATCTTCAACATCTTTATATCTTCCTAAATGATCTGGCGTTAAATTTATTATTCCTGATATATATGGTTTTATTTTAGGATTATTTTCAAGTTGATAACTACTTAATTCAAGTACTATATAGTCAAGTTCCTTCCCCTCTTTTACTATCTCTGCAAAAGATCTTCCAACATTACCCCCTAATTCCACGTTAAAACCTGCTTTTTTAAGCATTTCATATGTTTTAGTACAAGTGGTTGTCTTACCATTAGTTCCTGTAAATGCAATAATTTGTATATCTTTATTCATATACTCATATGCTATATCTATTTCAGAATATATGGGTATATTTTTATCCATAGCCTTTTTAATAAAACTATTTTCAAAAGATATTCCTGGTGATTTAACTATATATTCTATTTCCTTACTTTCAATAATTTCTAATGCCTTGTCAGTAGTTATTTCACCAACTTTATCATCAACTAATATTACCTCTTTACCCTTTGATTCTAATAAATCTTTAGCTCCTATTCCACTAATACCTGCACCAAATACTATAATCATTTTTATCTCCTATCTTAACTTAAGTATCATTAATGCTAGTAGTCCAGCAATAATTGTAATAATTAAAAATCTAACAGTTACTTTTGTTTCTGGCATACCTAATTTCTCAAAATGATGGTGTATAGGTGCCATTTTAAATACTCTTTTCTTAAATTTTCTAAATGATATTACTTGTATTATTACAGATAAAGCTTCGACAAAGAAAATGATTCCCATAACAGGTAAAAGTAATTCCTGTTTTAATAATATGAATATAGTCCCTAATAATCCACCTATAGTAAGAGAACCTACATCTCCCATAAACATCTGTGCAGGATAAAAGTTAAACCATAAAAATCCTAAACAACCTCCAACTATAGATGATAAAAATACAGCTATTTCCCCTGCTCCCATTACATAATAAATATTAATATATTCTGACCAGTTATAGTGTCCTACTGCATAAGCTATTAACATTAATATAGATGATACTGTAACTATTTGGCTACTAACTAAACCATCTAAACCATCTGTTAAATTAACAGCATTAGATGTTCCTACTATTATGAAGAACATGAAAATGAAAAATGCTATAGGTCCAATATATATATATGATTTTTTTAATACAGGATTAATTATTGAAAAATCTATAGTTTTATTAACTAAACCTAATTTATATATGAAAATGAAGACTATTAAAGTCATTATAGTTTGAAATAAAAGTTTTTTCTTTCCAGAAAGACCTTTTTTACTTTTAGTAAGTTTTAAATAATCATCATAAAATCCTATAGTAGAAAATACTATAGTCATGAAAAATAGGAAAATAGTAAATTTATTAGTAAAATTTCCTGCAATAAATGTTGAAAACAAAATAGAAGCTACGATTAAAAGACCACCCATAGTAGGTGTTCCTTGTTTAAGATAATGACTCTCAGGTCCATATTCTCTTATAGTGTCTCCAAATTTCTTATATTTCAACCATCTAATAAATGAATTTCCAAATATTATCATAAAACACAATGAAACACCAAATGCAACTCCCATTCTTATTGATATATATTTAAATATTCTTAAATATGTGTATTGGTCTATAAATAGACTTTGAATATAGTATAGCATTAATTATTTCCCTCCATTATATCTTCCATTTTCATGGATCTTGATCCCTTTAATAATACAACTTTTTCTTTAGTAGTATCTATATTATTTATAGTTATTTTTATTTCTTCCTTGTTATCAAAATGCTTAAATTTAAAATAGATGTTATCTAAATTACATAATTTTTCATAAAGATATTTCATGCAAATTCCATAAAGATATATTTCATCAAAATTTATTTCTTTTAATACATAACTTAAATCCTCATGATATTTTTTTTCATCTTTTCCAAGCTCTAGCATATCTCCTAATACAATTATTTTAAATTTATCATTATATATCTTAGAAAATGTTTCAAGAGATGCTTTCATAGATATAGGTGAAGCATTGTAAGCATCATTAATATATATGTATTTTCCATTTACTATTTGAAATCTTCCTTCTGTTAATTCAATATTTTCATAACATAAATCTGTATATCCCATATATTTAAGCAAACTATCAACTATTGATACATTTAATAAATTATGTTCTCCTAAAAGATTAGTTTTAATATCCTTAATCTCAACTTTTATAACATCGTCTAATTTAGAAAGAAATTTATCTTTTCCATTAACTACAACCTTTTTTGATGTATGAGGTATAATTTCTGTTTTAGCTTTAAAAACATTTTCCATAGTTTTTAGATATTCTAAATGAGATTGCCCTATATTAGTTATTATTGAATAATCTGGTTTAGATATATTACCAAGTAAATCAATTTCACCTAAATTTGACATTCCCATCTCAAGTAATAGTATTTCATCACTATCTTTTGCTGAAAGTATAGTAAATGGTAAGCCTATATGATTATTATAGTTCCCCTGTGTCTTACATACCCTTACACCCTTATTCTTTAAAACAGAGTATAATATGTCCTTAACAGTTGTTTTACCATTTGAACCAGTGATACCAATAACTGTAAATTTATTGTTTTTTCTATAACTTTTTGCAAATTCTTGCATAAACTTAACGCTATTTTCTACATAATATCCATTACTTATTTTAAGTTCTTTTTTATCATAAATTACAAAAGCCCCCATATTTTCAGCTTCTTTTGCATAATCATTCCCTTTATTAATAGCAAAAAAAACACTATTTGGGCTTGATTCTTTAGAATTTATAACAACTCTAAAATCTTCTTTTAAAGAAGGAATTTTCTTTCCTAAAAGTCCTTCTAATATATTTAATTTACTCATATTTAATCAAGGAATTTCCCTTTCTCGTGTTGTATTTTAATTATATCAAAAAAAAATAATAAAAACTACTCTAATTCACTCCACAATAATATTAATTCATCTTCCCTAGCTTTCATATCTTCTATTTCTTTTTGCACATTAATCATTTTCTCTAAATCATTAACACGCCCTGCTCTAGTCATCTCATCATCTAAAACTTTAAGTTTTTTAGAAATTTCTTCTAACTCCTTTTCTATCTTTTCTATATCTTTTTTCCTTTTAATTTCTACCTTTTGTTTAGCCTTCCTTTCTTCATAACTAAGCTTTTCTTCTGTTTTATCTATAACTTCTTTCTTGCTTTTAATATTTTCCTTATACTTACCATAATTCCCTTTAAATTCTTCTAAACCATTCTCAGATAAGAAATATATCTTATTACATACTGAATTTAAAAAATGTCTATTATGAGAAATTAAAAGCATAGTTCCTGTATAATCTATAAGAGCGTTTTCTAAAACTTCTATAGAATATATGTCTAAATGGTTAGTTGGTTCATCAAGTATTAATAAATTCGCCTTTTCTTCTATTAATTTAAGTAAGGAAACTCTAACTTTTTCTCCTCCTGATAATGATGATATCTGTTTTAACACATCATCACTTGTAAATAGAAAAGAAGCTGCCTTACTTCTTAAATATTCTTCTGTATATAAAATAGAACTATTAATTTCTTGTAAAATATTATTATTTGAATAAAGATTTTGATGATCTTGATCATAATATCCAACATGAACCCTTTCTCCTATTTTAAAATCTCCACTATCTTGCTTTAATTTCCCTATTAATATTTTTAAAAGGGTTGATTTTCCTATTCCATTCTTTCCTATTATTCCTACCTTATCTCCTTTGTATAGATCAAAGCTTACATTATTTAAAACTTTCTTATTATCAAAACTTTTAGATACATTAACAACATTTAATACCCTATCTGCTGATTCAGATCTCATCTCAAATTTTAACTTCATTCTTCCTGGATTAAATAAGGGATTATCCATTCTTTCCATTCTATCTAATATAGTTTGTCTTCCCCTTGCTTGTTTTGCCTTTATCCCCGCCTTATATCTACTTACATATTCTTCTATTTTTCTTATCTTTTCACTTTCTTTTTCAAATCTTTTAATTTCACCTTTAATATATAATTCTTTTTGTATAACAAAATCTGAAAAATTCCCATTATATTCATAAATTTTCTTATTTTCTATTTCCATTATCTTATTACACACTTCATCTAAGAATATTCTATCATGTGATATTAATATGAATGCTTTAGTATATTTTTTTAAGTACTCTTCCAACCATTCTATAGAAACTATATCCAAATGGTTAGTAGGCTCATCAAGTATTAATAAATCTGGCTCTTGAAGTAATAACTTAGCAAGTGTAACTCTAGTTTTTTCACCACCTGAAAGTGATGATATATGAGAGCCTTTAAAATGATTTAATTCAAGCCCTTGCATAACTTGTTTAATCTTAAATTCTATTTCATATCCACCAGTTATCTCATATTCATGTTGTAATTTTTCATAATCTTTTAATAATTTATCTATATTCTCAGATACTGCCATTAAAGTATTAAGCTTATTAATTTCATAAAGTAATTCTTTTTGTCTAGAATATACCTCAAGTAATTCCTCATAAACTGTATTTTTTTCAGAAGCAAATGAATGGTTTTGAGAAAGATAACCTACTTTAATATTAGGATTAAGAAAAACATTACCTTTTTCATTAACATTTCCTTCCATACCATCATGATTTTCTTTACCTAAAAGTATCTTAATAAGTGATGATTTCCCAACACCATTTAATCCTATTAATCCAATTTTGTCCATATGATTAACATTAAAATTAATGCCTTTTAATATGTATTCCCCGTTATATTGCTTCCATACATTATTAAATTGTACTAAATTCATTCTTTCCCCTTACATGAAAAATAGTTCCATGAGATTTCATTGAACTATTTTATTTTTTATTCTATTTTGGTTTATAAAATGATCAATATCTGATCCTCTAAAAGCATTTCTATCAGTAAATCCTGATATACCCTTAACTCTTCCTCTATTAGAATATTGCCAAAAATCCCATCTTTTTTGACTTGGATACCACTTAATATTCCTAATCCATATAGGGTTATCTAAAAACTCATTTTCTATATACGCCTTATATGTATGTCTTGTAGCATATATGATAACCTTTTTCCTATAATGCTTTTCTAGTCTATCTATTAAATCCTTAAGTTCTTTATTAACTCTCTCTTTTGGATATTTAATCGGTATTTCTAGATCAATTATAGGTGGAAATGCCTTTTCAACTATAGGTACTTTGGAAATATAGAATTTAGCCTGTTCTTCTCCTTTAGATAGCATAGAAAAGAAATGATATGCCCCCACTCTAAATCCTGTAAGTTGTGCCTTCTTCCAGTTATAGAAAAAATCTCTATCTAAATGATCTTTACCTTCTGTTGCCTTCATAAATACAAACTTATACCTTTTATCTATTTGATACCAATTAAGCCTTACCTTATGATGAGATATATCTATGCCATGTATATCATATTTCATAGATAAAATATGATTATGATAAAGATAACCTGAAAATTCTAAATACCAAGCTAATATTCCTAATAAAAATAGGACTGTTAGCACTTTTATTAATTTTTTCATATTTCCTCTTATCTTATTTCTGTTTTACCACCCATATATGGAACTAATGCTTCTGGAATTAAAATACTTCCATCCTCTTGTTGATAATTTTCTATTATTGCAAGTAAAGTTCTTCCTACAGCTAGTCCTGATCCATTTAATGTGTGTACAAAATAGCTTTTCTTATCTTCCGCTCTAAACTTAATCATAGCACGTCTTGCTTGGAAATCTTCTGTATTTGAACAACTTGATATTTCTCTATATTTATTTTGAGATGGAACCCACACTTCTATATCATATGTTTTTGCTGCTGAAAATCCCATATCTCCTGTACATAATGAAAGCACTCTATAAGGAAGACCTAATTTTTGTAATATTTTTTCTGCACAATTTGTCATATGTTCTAATTCTTCATAAGACTTATCTGGATGAACTATTTTAACCATTTCAACCTTATTAAATTGATGTTGTCTAATTAATCCTTTTAAATCTCTTCCACCACTACCTGCTTCTTGACGGAAACAAGCTGTAAATCCACAAAAATGTTTAGGTAATTCTTCTTCTTTAAGAATTTCTCCAGCATACATATTTGTTAAAGTTACCTCAGCAGTAGGTATAAGGTAAAGATCTTGTCCTTTTATCTTATACATATCCTCTTCAAATTTAGGAAGTTGTCCTGTTCCTACCATAATGTCTCTTTTAGCAAGTTGAGGTGTTAAAATTTCTGTAAATCCATGTTCTTCTGTATGTATATCTAACATGAAATTAATTAATGCTCTTTCAAGCCTTGCTCCCAGCCCTTTATATACCGTAAATCTTGAACCTGAAAGCTTTACCCCTCTTTCAAAATCAAGTATATCTAAGTTTACTCCTAATTCATCATGTGATTTAACTTCAAAATTAAAATTCTTAGGTTCACCCCATTTTCTAATTTCAACATTATCATCTTCACTTTCTCCAACAGGAGTAGAGTTATGCGGAATATTAGGTATAGTTAAAAGCATCATTTTTTGTTTTTCTTCTATTTCTAAAACTTCTATATCTAATTCTTTAATTTTATTAGAAACTTTGGCCATATTTTCTTTAAGTTCAGTTGAATCTATACCCTCTCTTGCATTCTTACCTATTATAGCTGAAACATCATTTCTCTCTTTTTTAAGAGTTTCAACCTCAGTTAATAGTTCTCTTCTTTTAATATCTAAATCAATTAATTCATCTAAATTATATTCACTTTTTCTATTTTTTAATCCTTGTTTTACAAGTTCTACATTTTCTCTTATAAATTTCATTTCTAGCATTTTTCTTCCTCCAAAAATTTAAGTATTATTCTATTATCATCACTTATTTCATCAACATTAATCTCTATTTTTTCATTAAATTTAATCTTAAATATATGTGCATAAAGTCTATCAATCTTTTTTTCATTTCCATAGCCTTCTTTTGACTTACATACATAACCTATTAAATTTCTTAAAAAAGGAATACTTACTCCTATATCAGAAAATATTTTCTCAAAAAGATAGACTTTAATTAACCTATTTTCATCATCTGATAATCTCGCATTAAGATAAAGAATATTAAAAAATGAAATAGGTTCTCTTCTAATTAATTCATTTGCAAGACTTAATGCATGTACTTCATCTCTATTAAATATTGCTCTAAAAAAGCTTTCTTCTACTTTCCTTATTTCAATACTTGAATGCCTTTTTATCTTTTTTTCTTTTCTTAAATAAATATCTTTTAAACTAAATATTTCATCTACTTTAGTAAATCCTTTAACATGATACATATATCCATATTCTAATATATAGGACGGTTCTTTAATTAATATATTAGCTTCCATATCTATTTTAAAATATTTTGCTTTTTCATTAAAATTTTTAAAATCATTTAAAAATTCCTCAAATCCACTATACTTATTTAACTTTACCATAATTTTATTCCTTTAATTCTAAATATATTTCTTCTAATCTCCTAAATCTATTTCTTATACCCGATTTAGATATCTTTAATTTATCAGCTAATTCTTGAAATGAATCTTCATCATATTTTAATCTTAATTTAGCAAGTTCTGATAAAGCTTTAGTTAAATTTTCAAGCCCTATTTTTTCATCAATATATTCTATCATATCTACCTGTTTAATAGAAGCTGACATCTTTTTAGTCTCATTTGCAAGTTCATAATTCATGTTTCTATTTATCTTATTATTCAATTCTTTTTGAACAGTAACGTTTTCATACTCAAAAAAAACTTGAAGCCCACCTATCATGTGTATTATATCTAAAATATCTTCTGAGTTTCTAATATATACAATGTTTTTATTCTTTTTTTCTGTCTGAAAAACCTTTTTATTAATATGTTTTAATAACATGTATAAAAAAGTTGAAGCATCTTCTGTGTCTATAAAAAAATCAAGTGTATATCCCTTATTAGGATCTTTAATATATCCTGAATTTAAAAAATATCCTCTCAAAATACCAGATATATTCTTATTATCAGAATACTTTTTAAAGGAAAACAGTTCTTTTAAAAATGCTCCATAATTTTCTTCTATGTCTATAATATTAGTTATACTTATAGTATAAACTCTTGGTTTAGAAAATCTTCTAGCTGTAATATATCTAAGTTGTGGAGCAATGTTAGTCACTTTAAGTATATTATTATACACCCTTTGTGCTAATTTTAAATTTTCTGTACTAAATTCTATCCCACTATTTTTTATACAATTTTTAGATAGAAGTAAACCAAAAAGTTCTGACATAATATCATTTTTATCTACATTTTTTTTATCTAAAATTTCATCTTTTAATTTTGAAGAATATGACATAATTTCCCCTATCTAATTTTTTTAAATTATACCATAATAACTGTTTGTAAGCAAATAAGCTAATAAATATAAAAAGAGATAACAAACTGTTATCCCCACACAATTAAAATGTATATCCAAATTCTACTCCTACAAAACCCTTACTTCCATAACCATTAAATAAGGCTGTTATATTTATCAAATAATCTAACCCCCACAGACATTTTATATAACGGTTTAATTGATACTATTAATGGATTGACTTTCGGGCTAGAATTACTTTTTCCCATTTCTTCAATATCATAATTAATTGTAGCAGATAAATTTTTTCCAACATACACCCCTACTCCTAATTCAACACCACTATAAATTCTAATGTTTTCCTCAACTAAATAAGTAAACTCATTTACATATTACTAGGACTAGGTCTATTTGAAGCACTTCCAGATCCACTTTGTCCAATTCTACCAGAAATAAAAGCTTTTGGTCCAAACATGAAATCTATTTTTGGAGATATCTTGTATTTCATCTCAACCATTAATCCTAATGAAGCATTCACCTCATTATATATGAATTTACCATGAAGATCTTCTTTATCATATGCAACCGAACTTTAAAGTTTATATCCTAATTTTATTTGATCTGAAAAACTTACAAAACTTGTAACCAATGAAAAATATATTAAAAACTTATTCGTTTTTTTCTTCTAATTTTTGAAATTACAACAACTTTAATTTTCATAAAATTTAAAAATTTAATAAATTTTAATTGAAACAAATTGTTTTACTCTTTTTTTCATTTTTATTATTAAAAATCTAGCTGTATACTTCATTATACAGCACTATAAATTATACTTCACTTTATTAGCTATGTCAATAATCATCTACCATCATTTAACCTTTTTATCTTGCATTGAAAAAAAGAATATGATATAATTAAGCGTAAATTAAAATTACTTAGGAGGTACTTTACATGGCAGTAAAAGTTGCAATTAATGGATTTGGAAGAATAGGAAGATTAGCATTAAGATTAATGATTAACGATCCTAACTTCGATGTAGTAGCTGTAAACGATTTATCAGACGCTAAAACTTTAGCACACTTATTTAAATACGATTCAGCTCAAGGAAGATTTGATGGAACAGTAGAAGTTAAAGAAGGAGCATTCATAGTAAATGGAAAAGAAATTAAATCTTTCGCAGATGCAGATCCTAAAAACTTACCATGGGGAGAATTAGGTGTAGATGTAGTATTAGAATGTACTGGATTCTTCACTAAAAAAGAAAAAGCAGAAGCTCATATAGAAGCTGGAGCTAAAAAAGTTGTTATTTCAGCACCTGGACAAGGAGATTTAAAAACAGTAGTATTTAATGTTAACCACAACATTTTAGATGGTTCAGAAACTGTAGTATCAGCAGCTTCTTGTACAACTAACTGTTTAGCACCTATGGCTAAAGTTTTAAATGACAAATTTGGAATAGTTGCAGGAACAATGACAACTATACATGCTTACACAGGAGATCAAAACACATTAGATGCACCTCATAGAAAAGGTGATTTAAGAAGAGCTAGAGCAGCAGCAGAAAACATAGTTCCTAACTCAACAGGAGCAGCAAAAGCAATAGGACTTGTTATACCTGAATTATCTGGTAAATTAGATGGTGGAGCACAAAGAGTTCCAGTACCTACAGGATCATTAACAGAACTTGTTTCTGTATTAGAAAAAACAGTTACTGCAGCTGAAATTAACGCAGCTATGAAAGAAGCAGCTAACGAATCATTTGGATACACTGAAGAAGAATTAGTATCATCTGATATAATTGGAATTAAATTTGGATCATTATTTGATGCAACTCAAACTAAAGTTGTTACAGTTGGAGATAAACAAATCGTTAAAACAGTGTCTTGGTACGATAACGAAATGTCATATACTGCACAATTAATTAGAACTTTAGATTACATCGTAAATTTATCTAAATAATATATATTTTTAAGAATCAGAGAAAGCTCTGATTCTTTTTATTTTACATAACTTTAGTAAAGAAAAACATCTTGACAAAATCAATTATTTTATTATATACTAATATAGTAAAATTTCCTTTCCCACAAAGGAACCGTTATTCACAAAAAATATAGGAGGCTAAAGTGAATAAAGATACAAAAATGCAAAGAAAAGAAGATGTAGTAAGAAATTGGCATTTAGTTGATGCTGAAGGATTAGTACTTGGAAAACTAGCAGTAGAAATTGCTAAAAAATTAATTGGAAAAGATAAAGTAAGTTACACACCACACGTAGACGGTGGAGATTATGTAGTAGTTATTAATGCAGAAAAAATTGCTGTTACTGGTAAAAAATTAACTGATAAAAAATACTACAGACACAGTGGATACCCTGGAGGATTAAAAACTAGAAGTTTAGAAGAAATGCTTGCTAAAAAACCAACTGAAGTATTAAGAAAAGCTGTTGAAAGAATGTTACCTAAAAACAAATTAGGAAGACAAATGATTAACAGACTAAAATTAAATGTAGGACCAACTCATTCAAATGAAGCTCAAAAACCTACAAAAATGGAAATATAGGGAGGTATTTAAGTGAGTAAACAATTTTTAGGAACAGGTAGAAGAAAAACTTCAGTAGCAAGAGTAAGATTATTACCAGGACAAACAGGTGTAATAATAAATGGTAAAGACATGAGAGAATTTTTTGCAGGAAGAGAAATCTTAGCAAAAATAGTTGAACAACCACTAGAATTAACAAATACATTAAATAAATTTGGTGTAAATGTTACAGTACATGGTGGTGGAAATTCTGGTCAAGCAGGAGCTATAAGATTAGGAATTTCTAGAGCATTAGTAGAAAATGATGCTGAATTAAAACTTGTATTAAGAGAAGCAGGATTCTTAACAAGAGATTCACGTATGGTTGAAAGAAAGAAATACGGAAAGAAAAAAGCAAGAAGAAGTCCACAATTCTCAAAACGTTAATATTATTAAACAAAAAAATACTAGACATAAACTTAAGTTTATGTCTTTTTTTTATTTATATATAACGTATATCCATTTATATCTTATATACCAAATTTATTAACATATATAATTAAAATAGGTTATTATTAAAACATTAGAAAGGTGGTTATAAAACTAGTTTTGGATGAATTAAAAATTAATATTAAAGATAAAATCAAAATTTTTTATACACTAGGTTTCCTGTATAATGTTTCTATTACTGTTTTTTCATCAATATCATATATATTTTTAGTTAAATCAGGTTTTAGTTACGAACAAATAGGTATATATATGTCATTTTTTTGGATTACAAATATGATATCTGAAATACCAACAGGTATAATTGTTGATGTGTATAAACATAAATTAACCTTATTAGGGGCAAACTTTACAAGGATGATAGGTATATTAATGCTTGCATTTAACGGCACTAATATGACAATCTTATTAACCTCAGCACTATTAACTGGATTTGCTTCAGCTATTCTATCCGGTAATTTAACTTCATGGATAGTTAATGAAATAAATAAATCAGGAGAAGATATAAAGTTAAATGTAATATTTTCTAAATCATCTGTAATAGCGAGCATTTTTGGACTTATTTCCGGTTACATAGGTTCAGATATTTTATTTAAGTACGATATCAAATTACCATTTTTAATTTCTGTCTTTATTTTTGGAATAATTTCAGTATTAATAATGATATTTTTCAAAAAAGAAGAACATGGTGATGAAAGTAGATTGAAAATAAAAGAACAATATGTAGAAGTTCTAACACAAATAAAAGAAACTATTTTCAGAAAAGAATTATACTATTTTTTAATGTTCTTTTTAATTATTAATTTAATAGATTTAGGTCCTAATCAACAATGGCAAGCTGTATATTTAGAACATATAGGTATAATTTGGGTATTTCTTGGAATTTCCGGAATAATAGGTTCATATCTTGCTTCAAAAATAAATATTAAAAAGTTTTCTAGTAAAACTTATCTAGTTGTATTATTAGTAGTAGATGCTGCTATTGTTTTAATTCAATCTATATCTACATATTTTGTTCCGATGTTTTTCATACATATAGCTATGCTTTCAATATTAGGTATTATATTAAGTTCATATGAGCATTCAAATTTAATAAAAAATGATAAAATTAGAACAACAGTTGTTTCTGTGTTAAACACATTTGATTCATTAATTATGACAATCTTATTACCATTAAATGGATTACTTTCAACAAAATTTGGAATATTAAATTCATGGAAAATATTTATAGCTATATCATTAATAGCTATCTTAGTAATTTCTATGTGGAAAGAACCAAAATATGAATAGTATTTTTATAGCTTATGCTGAAAGAATTTATAACAATGACAAAAAATGAATATAAGATTATGATAAATGAGAAATCTATTATGCTCTTAAAACAATTAAACGAAATATTAAATTTAAATATAGATTTAAATAGATATAAAACAACAATAAACAAAAAAGAAAATGAAAAAATAAAATTTAAAGATTTACCATTTGAAGTTTTAGATTTAGTTATTGATAAAAATAAAACAAAATTACAAAAAAATAAATTAATGAATAAAATATTAAAAAGCAGATTAAAGGGTTATTTTAATTATGATTCATGGAGAAAAGAGAATAATTTAGAAAAAATTGATGAAAAAAGATTTTTAACTAACTTAAATTACAATAATTTTTCAGAAAATAAAATTTTTATTACTGAGAAAGAAATAATAAATAGTGTAAAAAATTATAAAGGTGTTCATTTTATAGAAAATAATTTAAAAAATAATGAAGTTAAAATAATAAAAACAAATGAAATGCTAGGATATTCTGCCTGTTTAGAATTTCCGTTTACAGGAGAAAGTATAATAATTTTTGATGAAAAACTTGAATATGAAGAAGCGTTATATTATTTTATTCATGAACTATCACATTCTATTTTCAATAAATATAAATTTTTAAAAAATATAGTAACACCTATAGAAGAAGATGAAAAAATAGCTTATTCAATCCAAACAGAAATAATATTAAATGTATTTCCAGAGTACAAAAAAAATTATATGTGTCATATTTATAATTTATATAAAACTGCTTGTTTACATTATGAGTTTGAAAAAAGTTTATATAATAATCCAAATGATACATTTTACAAAAGAAGTGAAAATAATTTAAACTTATTGAAAAAGTATAATTTTAATGAAAAATATTATGAAGATTGGATTAATAATGAAAATTATTTTAACAATCCCTTCTATAATTCAAGTTATGTAATTCCATTAGAAAATATTTTAAATAGTAAATATAAAAAAAATTTAAAACAACTAGAACTTATATACCATAATTAAATAGGAGAAGAAAAGGTATGATTAATAAATTTTTTAAAAATGAAAAGCTTATAAAAATCCCTAAAAAACACGAAGCAAAATTAGAGGTATTTGAGTTTTTTCATAGTAAATTTGAATATAATAAAGAGTATTCAGAAAAAGATGTAAATGAAATATTAAAAGAATATTTTGATGATTACGCTGTACTTAGAAGATATTTAGTAGATTTTAAATACTTAAAAAGAGATAAAAACGGAAAAATTTATGAAAAGATGTAAATACACCTTGGTTTGAGGTGTATATTTTTTTATGGTATAATAAGTTATCAACATTATGGAGGAAATAAATGAATAAATGGTTTTATAGAGCTATTTCTATTTTTATTGGAGTTTTTGCCCTACTATTTTTTAATACTCCCAAAATATTCATATATTTATTAATAATTTTAGGACTTATACTTACCATATTAGGATTCATACATTTAAAAGTTAATTCTGGTCAAGGTTGCATAATTTCAAATCGTATTACAGTTGACGGTGAAAATGTAGGATATTGTTATAGGCAAAAAGAAAAACTTGGAAAAAATGATAGTGGTTGGAGATTTTTTGCTGGAGATGAAGATGAAAACTATTTAAAAGATCCGTCTAATTTTGGTGTGTATAAATTAAGTATAGTCTGTAACTTAGATAAAAATGTAAAAGAAATATTAAATTTACCTTATGAAACAGAATTAAGAGTTAATGAAGAAGGTATTTTAGTTAAGGTGGAAAATAATTAATGAAAAAAATATTAATAATTCTTATCTTTTTACAATTTTTAATATTTCCAAAAGAAAATGTGAAAATTGTAAATGGATTTAAACAGGGTGAATTCACAGATAAATTAGAAGACGGATCTATAGAAAAAGGTACCTATATTAATAATATAAAAAATGGAAAATATTCTTTTGAAATTCCTGATAGCAACTTATTATTAAAAGGTAATTACTTAAACGGATTATTAAATGGTGTTGAAAGAATATATAAAAATGGGAAGTTTGTAGGTGAAATTACATATTTTCAAAATAATGTTTTAGGTAATCAAATTGAACATATAGATGAATTAATTCGTACTGGATATATAGGACTTAATAAAAATGGTTATTTTGAAATAAAAACACCTGATTCAGTTATAGAATACAAACAAGAAAATGAATTAATAAATGGACAAGTTATAATACACAAAAATAATGGTGATAAAATATATTTAACTTTCTTTAATGGTATAAGTTTAGGAGATGTTAAATATGTTAAAGCTAATGGTAAAATATCATATCATGAATACCTTTTTGATATAGAAAATATAGGCTCATCAGAGAAAAAATTTTTAGAAAATATATACCTTTATTTAAAGGAAAATAAGGTTAATAAAGTTAATAACTTAAAAAATGGAAATGTAAAAATTGAATTTAATGGAGCAATTATAGAATACCCCTATATTAACAATGAAATAACTGGAACTGTTAGAATTACTTATCCTGATATTATAAAAGAAATAATATTTAAAAATGGTAAAAGAGAAGGAAAATCAACATATATGTCAGGTAATTTTTCTGAAACTAGAGAATACAAAAATGATATGTTAGACGGTAAAGTTGATAAGAATGATGAAACTTTAATATATTCTAAAGGAAAGCTTATCAAAATGATTCAATATGTAGATAATAATTCATTTATTACAACTAATTTTATTGATGAAAAACCAGTTGGAAACTTAATAATTACAGAAAATGGAAAAGAAAGAATACTTGCAACATATGATAAAAATCACATGTTGGTTTTTGATGTTAAAGAATATGCAAAAAAAGGAGATAAACTCCTATTTTATAATTCATTAACTAACCCTATATTTATAATAGTTCACAAAAAAAATGGAGAAAAAAGACAATATAAGTCTATTAAAGATTATTTAGAGAATAAAGAATATATAAAACTGCACCCAAAATCTTAAAAGTGCAGTTTTTTCATTTCTTCCTTATTTTCCCCTTCAATTTTTCTATATTTATTGAATCTGTTAAAAGCATTAAATTTTTAACGTCTTTTTTCCATGTATTTATTGTATCTATTAGAGCATCTTTACCTTCTTTTTCTAATATTTCTAAGAATACTTTTGAAATTCCTACAGCTTTAGCACCTAACGCTAATGCTTTAACAACATCTAATGGGTGTCTTATTCCACCACTAGCAATAATCTCAAAATCATTTTCAAATTCTTTAGCTATTTCAAGACTTTCAGTAGTAGAATATCCAATTTCTTCATAATAATTTTTAGCTATGCTTCTTCTCATATTCTCTATTTTTGAAAAATCCGTTCCACCCTTACCACTAACATCTACTATCTTAACACCTAATTCTTTTGCTCTAATAAAGGTTCCTCTTCCCATACCAAATCCCGTTTCCTTTAAAATAACTGGGATTTTTACTAAAGAAAGTATATCTTTTAAGTTTGATTCCCAAATCTCAAAATTTCTATCTCCCTCTGGCATAAGCATTTCTTGTATAATGTTTACATGAACTTGTAATAACTTTGCATTTGTTTTATTTATAGCTTCTAAATGCAAAAAAGCCTGCTTATCTATACCCAAATTTACACCTTGATTTTTAGGGTAATTTATTTCTTTTTTATTTAAAAACGGAGAATAAGATCCTGGGAAAAAAAATATTCCTGTTTTTTTAGACACATATTCTAAATCTTCATTTATTTTATTCCCTTTATCACTTCCACCTGTAATAGCATTTATGAAAAAAGGATATTTAGACTCTACTCCACCTATTTTTGTACTAATATCTACATCATTTAATCCAAATGAAGGAATAGAAATATATTCTAACCTATATTCATCAAAACTATTTTTAATACTAACACTCTCTAATGCAAATTTTAAATGATCATCTTTTCTACTCATAAAACTCCTTATTTCACTTCTTCTTTTAATTGCATAAGTAAATTTAAGGCATTAAGAGGTGTCATATTATTAATATCTATATTTCTTAATTTATCTAATTTTTCATTTAAATTATCTATAGTTTCTTCAAGTTTTTCTATTTTATCATAATTTTCATACTCAAAGTTTTCAAATAAAGATATTTGACCCCTTTTATTCTCAACTTCAAATGATTTAAGTAATTTTGTAGATTCTCTAATTATTGATTTAGGTAACCCTGCAAGTTTAGCAACTTCTATACCATATGATCTATCTGCACCACCTTTAACTATAGTTCTTAAAAAGTTTACTTTACCATTTTTTTCTTCTACTTCTATTCTATAATTTTTAATAGTATCGTATTCATTTTCAAGTTCAGTTAACTCATGATAATGTGTCGCAAATATAGCTTTTGCATTAATGTTTTCAACTATATATTTAGATATAGAACTTGCAATTGCAAGTCCATCATAAGTTGATGTTCCTCTTCCTACCTCATCAAGTATAATTAAGGAATTAATTGTTGCAGAGTTAATAATACTTGCAACTTCACTCATTTCAACCATAAATGTTGATTGACCTGATAATATATCATCACTTGCACCTATTCTTGTAAGTATTTTATCTACCATATTTAAACTTGCACTACTTGCTGGTACAAATGAACCTATTTGAGCCATAATACTTATTAAAGCAATTTGTTTCATGTATGTTGATTTCCCTGACATATTAGGTCCTGTAAGGATTATAAATCTATTTTTATCATCAAAATATACGTTGTTAGATATAAAAGTATTATCTCCTATTAATTTTTCAACAACGGGATGTCTTGCATCTTTAATTTCAAAATACTCTTCATTAAAGCTAGGTCTTACATAATTATTTTCAAGTGCGGTAATAGCAAATGAAATAAGTATATCTATATATGCTAAAGTGTTAGATAGTTCAATGAATATATTTTTAAACTCTTTAATATATGAACTTAAACTTTTAAAAATCATGTATTCAAGTTCAGCAATTTTAGCCTTTGAATTAATTATCTTATCTTCATAACTTTTAATTTCTTCGGTTATATATCTTTCTGCATTAGATAATGTTTGTTTTCTAATGTATGTTTCTGGAACCATGTTTAAATTAGATTTAGATATCTCAATAAAATATCCAAAAACATTATTATACTTAATTTTTAAATTTTTAATTCCTGTTTTTTCTCTTTCTCTTGCTTCTATTTCAAGTAAAATTCCTGTTCCATTGTTCATGATATTTCTTAATTCATCTAATTCTGAATTAACTCCACTTTTAATCATATTTCCTTCTCTTACTGAAAATGGAGCATCTTCAAGTAAAATACTATCTATCTTAGAATATATTTCTTTTAATATATTAAAGTCTATATTTTCAAATTTTTCAGACCATAAATCTCTTATTTTAAAACTAGAATAAATAGTATTTTTTAAGGCATTAATATCTTTACCATTTTCATTTGAAAATATTACTTTTCCTAAAAGTCTTTCTATATCATATACATTATCAAGTAAAGATCTAATTTCTTCTCTTTTTATTATTTCTTTACAAAGATATTCTATATCATCATACCTTTTGTTTATTTCTTCTAAATCAAGTAAAGGACTCTGTAATAATTGTTTTAATTTTCTAGATCCTGTTGATGATTTACATTTATCAAGTACCCATAAAAGTGAACCATATGTTGTCTTATCTCTTTGGTTTTTAATTACTTCTAGATTTCTTAGAGTTGAAGAAGATATTTCAACAAATTTTGATTTGTTTATAACCTCAATTTTTCTAATAGTTAATTCATTATTAAATTGCATAGCTAAAACATAATCTAATATACAGGCACAAGCATCTATCATAGCTTTTTTACCAAATATACCATAACTATCTAAAGAAACTATATTAAAGTAATCTTTTAAAAATTTTTCTGCATCATTTACTTTACTAATTGTTGAAATATTAACATCAAGCTTGTCTATTATATTCTCAAATTTTTCTTTTAAGCTTTGTGTTAATAATATCTCTTTTGGTTCTATTTTATATATCTCACTAATTAAATTATCTTCATCACATTCTAATACTTTAAATTCTCCTGTAGTTATATCTAAATAAGCTATAGCATAACTTTGATTAGTATAATATATACAAGCTAAATAATTATTAGATTTTGAATCTAAATAATCAACATCTTGCATAGTCCCTGAAGTTACAATTTGAACAACTTCTCTTTTAACTATACCCTTAACATCTTTAGGATTTTCTGTTTGTTCACATATAGCTACCTTATATCCTGCATTAACAAGTTTAGCTATGTATGGTTTAGAAGAATGATAAGGTATACCTGCAAGAGGTATATTCATATCTTTTTCTTTGTTTCTTGATGTAAGAGTTAAACCTAGTACTCTTGAAGCAATCTCTGCATCTTCAAAAAACATTTCATAAAAATCACCTAACCTAAAAAATAGTATATATTCCTTGTATTCCTTTTTTATTTCATTATACTGTTTCATTAAAGGTGTAGACATCTCTTTGCTCCTTTTTTTCTTTCAATTATATCATAAAAAGAAGAAGAATAAAAACACTCTTAAATATGTTACCAGCTATATCCTACTCCAAATCTTAATTCAACATTAGTTTTTTGTGTTTCAATATTATTAAAATCCAAATCTATATCAAAATTTAAACCATTAATTTTAGTTCCCATACCAAGTTGTATGTTATACTCAAATATTTTGCTACCTATTTGTGCTTTCTTTGTCTCTAAATTACTTTGAGAAATATATTGAGTATTATCTAATAGCATAATTTCTGGTTTAATTTTAAATTTAAAACTTCTAAAATACGCTTCTGCTTTAACTGAAAAATCAGAACTTGCACTTATTCTTTTATCAAGTTTTGCATCTTCATCTAATAAAGCCCCACTAGAATATGTTAATAATAGTCCAGCTTTTGGCGTTATACTTAAGTTTTTATTTAAATTAAATTTATTTTCATATGATGAATAAATATCTACATTATGAACTATTACATCATTATACTTATCACTTTTATCATTTATTTTGATATTAGATAAAGATTGTTGTCTATATCTAACAAAATTTTTAAATGTATACTTATTATTTAATACTGTTTTAAATGTCGCACCAACAGATATATTTTTAGAATTATTTACTGATCTAAAAACTTCAAAAAATCCACCAAGTTTAAAATTAGATATACTATGATTGTATCCAAATCTAAAATCTTCTTCAGCACCATTAGTTAATCTACCATAACTTGCAAATATTCTATCATCATTATTAATTACATCTCTTCTATAATATATGAATTTTTTAGCTACTAATTTATATGGCTCAAAATCAATTTTTTGATTAAGATTTTCTCCTGAAGTTTTTATTATATAATTTAAATTCATAGCATGTAATGCTTTTGACATTGTATTTTTTTCTTTTAACCCTTCCAAGCTTTCATTAAATTTTCTAATATTAGAAGGAATAGCTTCACTCATATTACCCTTATATTTTTTCACATTTTCATCAATTTCTTTTAATTCTTTATCCAAAACCATAGCTTCAGTGAATGCTCTATCATTATCTTTCATCATCTCATTTGTTAATATTTGTTTTTGTTCTTCACTTAAAGACTTTAATTTTTTAACTGTTTCTATATCTTTAGATCTTTCATCTTCTAAATTCCACTCAGTTGCAGCTTTTTCTATTTCTGCTATTTTATCTGTTAAATTCTTTACTGATATATCCCCCGCATCTTCATAGGCAACGAACAAATTTCCACCCTTATATGCAAGTGAAGAATATCCTGCACCTAGACCATTTCCTGAACCAGATCTAATTGTTGTAATTTTCTTTTTTTGATCTTTATTCTTTCCTGATAATACATAAAGTGATAAATTTCCTCTTTTATATCCATCATTTCCATTTCCATCAGGAGCTGATACAAGTATTACCTTTTTACCACTAGGAAGAGTTACATAAAGTGTAGATCCTTGTGATGCCTGACTTGTTACAGTCTGAAAAGTATGTAATGGTTCAAATTTTTTCCATGTTTGACCCATGTCTGTAGTATAATATGCCCATCTATGTTTATTATCTCTTTGTACATTATTTTTTTGCTTATTATTTTTTTGTATATTATTGCTACTATCGATTCCTCTACCAGTTAATATCAACTTATCTCCCATTTGAAAGACCATATTTTCAAGTGATGAACCATTAGGCATTAATATCTTACTATTATCAATTTTGGGCATTTGCCATGTTTTACCATTATCATATGAATACATTATAGTGGCACCTATAGCTTTTTTACCACTACTAGCCTGATGTGATGTTTGTACAGGCATTACTAAAGTACCATCTCTCATAACTATTCCTGTTCCAACTCCACCAAGAAAAGCCTTTAATGGATTATCAGGAGTATGATTAATAAAAATATTATTATTATTTTTATCAAATTTATGAGTTCTTTCCCAAGTCTTACCACCATCTTTTGATTTATGCATTAACGCTGCCCAAATTTCTTTATTATAATAATCATTTCTTTTGACATGCCAGTTACCTCCAGCAAATTCATTCCAAGAGCCATGTAATGAAATAATTTCATCTGTTAAATAATTATATATTAAAGTTGGATCCATTAATCTTCTTCTATATTTCTGAGGTTCTGTTTTTTTTCCAAATTTCCAAACATCATCAAATTTTATTCCTGTCTTAGTTTTCCAAGTTTTACCACCGTCTTCTGAAATTGATATTCCCTGATCTATTCTTCCATGATCTGCCCCAATTTTCTCATTTCTAGCTGTATTGTCTGGTAAATCTGGATTTTGCCATCTTAAATCATACATTACAATAAGCTTATTATCATTAGTAATTATCATAGATGGTATTCTTGTATACCTTAAAGTATATGTCCCCTCTGCTTCACCGTTAGGACCAACACCTGGCCATTTTCCTTCATTACCATTTTTACCAATTACACCTTCATTATTTTGATATCGTGTATCATATTTTACCTTTGTAAGATTTTCTTCTTTAAAGTTATTAAAATATCCATTGTTATAATTTGTTCTTGCATTTAACGTACAAGATAAAATAATAAAACTAAATAATACCTTATTATTCATATTAACCTTAAAACTCCTTTTTTAAACTCAGTATATTATGACTTATTTCTTTCAAAAATCAATATTTTTATGAAAAAATTTTTCGTTTTTAACTAAATGTCGTATTCAATAAAAATATTTACAAAAATTTATAAAAGAAGAAATAGATAAAATAAAGCGTATAAAATATTGAGTATATAAAGTAAATGAAGATTTTGTAATATATTAAATAGATGAATAGGACATATAATAAACAGAAATCGTACAAGAAATTAATTCAATAACATTAAAAATATTAACAAACTTTATTGAAGATAAAACATATCCAATTCCAGCCTTACCAA
>NZ_LKKV01000002.1:0-2084 GCF_001902585.1 Streptobacillus notomytis
GGGGGGGGGTATAATAAAAAAGCTAAAAGAAAAGAAGAAGTAGGAGGAAGAAGTGATAAGTAGAAAACTTATAGGGATATTTTGTATAAGTACGAGTGTATTTGGTGCAGAATATTATGTAACAAGTGATTCAAATATAGATCTAGGCTATGAGAGCTCATTTACTAAAAAAGGATTATTTGAACTAAATGCAGGAGGTATCTTTGGAAAGAACAAAGAAATATTTGTATTTGGAGGAGCAGGAGTAAAAGGAGATAGCACTATAGATGGAAAAGGATATGCAGGAGTAAATTTTAGAAGAAACATAACAGAAGAACTAGAACTAATATTAAATGCCTCATATACATATAAAACAGAAAAGCATGAAAAGTATGTAAAAGAATTTCTAAAAAAAAGAGTAGATTGGGAAGAAAGATATGAAAAAGATAAAGAAGCATTAAAAGGATATTATCATTCACAAGGATTAAGATTTAAAGAAAATGAAGAGACATTATTTTCATTAATATTAAATTATAATCATAAACTATTTAAACTACATAGTGGATCTATATATACAGCAGGTTATTTACAAAATGGAGAATATAGAGTAGAAAACTTTGTAAATATAAAGACAAAAAAAGGTAATCATGAAATAGAAGCATATGTAAACCATAAGTTAAAGAAGGATACATATGAAAAAGGTGGAAGATTAAGATTAGAACTAAATACATTAAGTAAGTTAGGGAAATTAGAGATATCTAATAAAGGAAAGATATATTTAGGGACGATAGTACCAAATGATAAAAAGAATTATTCATTATTATTAGAAAATGGGATTAAGTATAATGCTAATAACTTAGAGTTATTAGGAGGGATAGGTGCAGAAGTAGTATTTAAAGAAGTAAAAGTAAAACAAATTCCAAAGAGCTTATATAAACCAGAGATAAAATTTGATGTAAAGTATAGTAAGAATAAGATAGAGATAGAATCAAAGAATAAGTTAAAGGCAAGAGTAGATCTTACAGATAAATTTGAAGTAGATGCAAATGAATATAAAAAAGATTCAGATCAAATAATATCTTTATTATATACAAATAACAGATTAAAGTATGATTTAACTAAAGAGTTAAGTTTAATGTTAGTGGGTAAATATGGAGGATATGCAAAGATGACCCAAGATGGAGCTAATGCTCAAGCTATGGCTTCTGCTCAGTCTGGTCAATCAAATAAAGTAAAATTTGGAGAAATAGAACACCTATTAGAAGTAGGAGCAGGAGTTATATATAATAGGAAGACAAAGAGTGTAGAAGTAAAACATAATTCAGATGTTAGATATATATTTGGACATGTAGATAAAAAGAATTTTAGTATAATAAATGCATGGAGTGATAATAAGGCAGAATATAGTGTTAATGAAAGATTAACATTAAGTGGAGAATTAAACTTTACAAGTTCAAATAGGTTATCAATATTAAACCACAGTAATGATACAGATGAATTATTACTATTAGCAGACACAAAAGGGACAATAGATTACAAGACAAATAAAAAGCTAAGCTTAACAACAACACTAGGAGCAAATACAATATCATTGTTTAGTCAGTTAAACAGTAATGTAGCTGCAGCTGCTGCAGCGGCTGCTAGTGCAGCACCTTCAAATGATAATAAACTACACTTAACATTACAATATTCATATAAGCTATATAATGAGAATAAGTTAAGATATGAAATGAATGATAATGTGGGGATTATAGGAAAATTAAATGTAAGTTATTCAACAGGAATAAAATCAGATAAGTTATATGAGAGTTTAAATAGGATAAAGAGAAATCAAATAGGTGAAAAGGGTATAGAGGACTTTAGTAAGGAAGAGACAGATAAGATAAAGAAAGATGAAAACTCATTTGGGGCTAATAATAATACAGTTTTATTAATAAGCCCGGGATTAGAGTTAGATTTAAGATATTTAGGAGAGAAGTTGCAAATAAGACCAAGTATAGGAGTAGATGTAAGTGCCAAGATGGAAAGTGACAAACAGTTAAAGTATAAAGCAACAAATGTAAAAGCAGATTTAAAAGTAGAATATAGATGGTAGTGGAAGGGGA
>NZ_LKKV01000003.1:0-330 GCF_001902585.1 Streptobacillus notomytis
GGTTAATGCCATGAGAAAACCTGAAATACTGTATAAACAGCCAATATTGTGGCATTTTTCGGTTTTCAGGGGTAATGGTTTTTCTGTTTCTGGAAAGCGGCTCGCAATAACCAGCAGGATGATGCGTAAAGCGCTTCGCGCTAAATTCGAACAACATGCAGAACTGCGTACACTCTTGCTGGCAACCGCGTCCGCAAAACTGGTTGAGCATACGCAAAATGATGCTTACTGGGGAGATGGCGGTAATGGTCAGGGCAAGAATCGCCTGGGGTACCTTTTAATGGCGTTGCGCGGACAATTGGCTGCGGAGAAGTAACGCATCGGGTGGCT
>NZ_LKKV01000004.1:0-770 GCF_001902585.1 Streptobacillus notomytis
GCCTGGTGCCGTGCCGGAATATTATAACCCTTGCTAATTATCTGAAAATCCGCTGATATTTCCTGACTAATAACAATGAGGATAGCAAAGATGACGTTCAGACAGGGTGCAATGGCGCTGGTGCTGGCAGGGTTACTCAGCGGCTGCGTGGCGGGTGGAAGTTCATCGACCAGCGCGCCGAAGCCCGGCGTCTGCCCGGCGGATAAGTCCATGGTGCAAACCACGCTTTACTTCGGTCTGAGCCGCCCGGCGGGGAAAGACATCACCGCTGAAGAGTGGCAACAGTTTGTCGACCGTGACGTCACGCCGCGCTTTCGCGACGGGCTGACGGTGTTTGATGCCCACGGCCAGTGGCTTGGCCAGAATGGTCAGGTGGTGCGGGAGCAGAGCAAGGCGCTGATGGTGATCCATGGGCATGACGCGCAGAGCGAGGCGGGTATTGAGGCTCTGCGCCAGGGCTATAAATCACGCTTCGCGCAGGAGTCGGTGATGCGTGTCGACCAGCCGGTCTGCGTGCAGTTCTGAGTAAACGGCGGGGGCAGCCCCGCCGTTTGTTTTACAGCACGAGCCCGGCGAAGCTGGCGGAAAGCAGGCTTACCAGCGTGGCGCTATACACCAGCCGCAGGCCGAAGCGGGAGACGATATTGCCCTGCGGTTCATTCAGGCCTTTGATCGCCCCGGCGATAATGCCGATCGAGGCAAAGTTGGCAAACGACACCAGGACTACCGAGAGAATGCCGAGCCCACGAGACCAGGCATGGCCTCGTATG
>NZ_LKKV01000005.1:0-210 GCF_001902585.1 Streptobacillus notomytis
CTTATGAATTTTTCAGAAAAGAATATATCTTGTCCCTGACTTGTATTATACATAAAACTAAATCTAACTGCATCTGATCCATATTTATCAAGAATCTCTAAAGTATTAGGAGCATTACCTAAAGACTTAGACATTTTTCTTCCTATTTCATCTCTTATTATTCCTGTAAAATATACTTCCTTAAATGGAATAGTATCTAAGAAATATAAA
>NZ_LKKV01000006.1:0-257 GCF_001902585.1 Streptobacillus notomytis
TTATTATGATTAAGTTGGTCTGCACTATTTATTGTAATCTTTACTCCTTGTGCCAATCTAGTTAATTAAGCTATAACGCCAGAGATGTTTTAATGTACTGTTTCACCTCCGCCTAGATATAGTTCTCTATAAGATATACCATCAGTGTTAATAATTAGTTTACCTTCTACTATATTTTTAATGCTATTTTTTTCTCCAATATGTAATTTATAGGTTAAAGTGTCATCTTTATGTACAACATAACATTCAGTAATTAA
>NZ_LKKV01000007.1:0-319 GCF_001902585.1 Streptobacillus notomytis
ATATTTTAATATTTCATCTCTTGAATATTCTTCATCAACCTTAAATTCCTTTGATTTAAATTCATCAAAAAATATCTTTAACGCTAAATTAATATCAAGGAATAATATACCTGCACTAGGAGAAAATAATGATTAAAAAAAATATTACCTTACTTAAAGAAGAAGTTGTTACTAAACTTACAAGTATGAATATTTTTAAAATGGTTTTCATAAGTTCAGCATCAAATAATTTAGAATATTACTATAACATTTTAAAACAAGAAAAAAGTGATTATGAGAGTAAATATGTAAATTTAAGTTCATACTCAAACCTTGATCT
>NZ_LKKV01000008.1:0-240 GCF_001902585.1 Streptobacillus notomytis
GCGCGAGGGCGAAGCCCACCAGAACAACCCCGCCTTGCAGCGAGCCGGCCAGGCTCGCCCACGCCGCATCACGAACGAGGAACCGTTTGCCGTGCTCCAGCGCGTCGGCCGTGACGTGCTCGTCGGGACTCAATCGCATGCCGCGCCCACAGCAAGCCCGGTTCCCGGCGCGCTGATTGCGGTGGTTGCTGGCGCATCATGGCTCGGGCACGCAGCGGCAACCCCGGCGATGGCGCGGGT
>NZ_LKKV01000009.1:0-293 GCF_001902585.1 Streptobacillus notomytis
CTTCACGGTAGCGCGGTTCCGGGTTACCAATCAGACGGAGAACGCCGTCCTTCAGATCCTTCATACCGCCAACGTAATCACGGACGGTAAAATCCGCTACGCTGTAATAGAGGCTGTTGATAGTGAAATCGCAGCGATGGGCGTCTTCTTCGATGGAGCCGAAAATGTTGACGCGCAGCAACATGCCGTTTTGCCCGCGATGGGAGGTCGTGCGGTCGCTGACGTTACCTTCGTGGTGTCCACGGAAGGTTGCAACTTCGATAATCTACGGGCCCTGTCCCTTATACAAATCT
>NZ_LKKV01000010.1:0-239 GCF_001902585.1 Streptobacillus notomytis
GGCACGCGCAGTTCGCGGGTGGGCGCATCGCAGCCGCGCACATGCATCACCAGCGCTTGCCCCGCAAATGGGCTGGGCGCCTGGGACGCTGGCGTGTCGATCAGCACGCGCCCGGCAAAGGCCTGCCCGCAGTAGGCGGCAAGCGCGGCCAGAAACTGGTCGGCTGGCGCGATGGTAGTTGCCGATGCTGGCGGCGGCGGTGTGGCGCAGCCGGCCAGGCCGGCGACCAGCGCCACCAG
>NZ_LKKV01000011.1:0-283 GCF_001902585.1 Streptobacillus notomytis
GTTAGCGACCATCGATTCGATACGCGCCTGGCCCCAGTCCGGGATCCACTGCACGCCTTTGATCTCTTTCAGCGACTGCGCGCGCAGGCCTTTCTGATCCATGCTCACGAACCACTGCGGAGTGGCGCGGAAGATGATCGGCGACTTGTGGCCCCAGCAGCATGGATAGCTGTGCTGCAGTTTCTCAACGTGTAACAGCGCGCCACGCTCACGCAGCATCTCAACGATGAAGTCATTGGCTTTGAAAACATTAATGCCGTCCAGGGACGGCCAGGTCCCAGGC
>NZ_LKKV01000012.1:0-237 GCF_001902585.1 Streptobacillus notomytis
GTGTTGAACCAGCCCGTGGGATGAAACTTCCATTGCGCAAAAAGTCGCGCCCTGATCCACCAGCCCCGCCAGCTCATGCTGAACATCGACTGCCGAACCGGTTGTATTTTCTGTCGGGATCACTTTCCCCAGCAGGCCGTTACCAACGGTGCCCATTACCGCGCTGGTTTCGCCAAGCAGTTGACTCCACTGCGCCAACAGCTGGGTAGTCGTGGTTTTGCCGTTGGTGCCCGTTAC
>NZ_LKKV01000013.1:0-37933 GCF_001902585.1 Streptobacillus notomytis
AATATTCATAAAGTAGGAGGCAATAATGAGATTATCAGTATCTGGGAAAATAATTAAGGAAATTTCAGAAAAGATTCCGAGTACGACTTATGCAATAGTTGAATTGATAAAAAATTCATATGAAGCAATGGCTAGCAATGTGGAAATTAATGTCTACGATAATATGCTTGAAATTCTCGATGATGGAGAAGGAATGGATTTAGATGATATTAATGCATTGCTTATTGTTAGTCATAGTAATAAAGAATACGGGGTAGTTAAAAATGGTAGAATAATTTCAGGTGAAAAGGGACTGGGATTTTTTTCTGTCTTTAAATTTGGAAGTAAGATTACCGTACAAACTTCAAAACAGAAGTATGATTATAATTTTTCTATAGACATGAATGAAATTGAGTGTTTAAAAGATATTCATGATTCTAATGTTGATATTGCTAAAAGTCCAAGTATTGATTTAAAAAAACATGGTACAAAAGTAACTATAGAAAATTTAAATTCAGAAACTATAGAACTTTTTAGAAAAATATTAAATAATTCATCAGATTTTTTGAAATTACAAAATTCTATAATTGATAAAAACTTTAAAATTAAAATTAATAAATTATACAAAAACTCAGAAGAAATACAATCAGATATTAGTAACTCACTAGTTAAGGATAAAATCATTGCAAAAGCATGTTTTGAAAGCAAAACACACAGAGTAAATGACACGTTTTATTATAGAATTTGTATAAATGATTTATGGTATGATATTGATATTGATGAGAAATATAATCATTTATTAGCTAATAATAATTTTGAAATGAAATTTGAGATAGATTATTTTAAATTTAATAGTGGCGAATTAAAGAAAGTTTCTGATTATTATAAAGATCAAAAATTGAAAAAAATTACGCCCTTAGTCTATTTTAATAATGTATATTTTAGTAATGACTTATATGATGTTGAAATCAATGCATCTAGTAGCTCAAAAAAAGTAATACGGCAACAAGTTGGCATTATTAATATTTTCTTAATGAAAAAAGGTATTTTAGATTTTAATTCAGACAGAACTATGTTAATAGAATCTAAAAATCAACTTTTATTACAAGAGTTGCTGAATTTTATATCTTCTTCTTCTCAAATTAAGATAAAAGAGATTGAAGATTTGGAAAAACAGCAGAAACCTAAGAATAGAACAGTTAAAATGATTAAAGATGACTCATTAAAAGATAATGGAATTGATGATTCTAATATTGAAAAAATATATTATCAAGATAAACTTGAAGAAACATTTGATTCAATGAAACTTGGTAACTGGAAAATTGTGCATAATAACGGGGATGTAACGAATATAAGTGTTATAGATTACCCAGATGCAAAAATGCGTTTTCTATTAAGTGAATTAGAGATTGCCAAGGAGTACAAATTAGACGAGATCTTAGAAGCTACAGATTGTAAAGGAACTCAACAAATAAAACCACAACATATAGATATTCAGCCAGCAAAGAATATTTCTTTTGATTCAAAAAATGAGAAACTTATTGTAATGAGTCCATCAGATATTGTCTTTAAAATTAAATTTATTGATAAAATATCGAGTAAAGAATTTGATTTTAATCAAACAATTCCTTGTGTTAAAAAAACAGTTGATATAAAGACTAATAAAACAGGATTTATACATCCCTTTATTTCGTTAAATAAAACTGCTGTATTGGATAATGACTTAGTAAATTTTATAAATGAATTTAATAAAGTTTATGATAATGATAGCTGTAAACTGTTGAGAGTAGCATCTGTAAGAACATTGTTAGAAGTAATTTGTTGTGAAATTTTGGATTTACTTAAAGAAAACAAGAGTGAATATTTGAAAGAAAATTTTAAAAAGATATTCTCTGAAGATAGCATTAAGAATAATTTGTTTTCTAAATTAACGGATGATAGAGATAAGAGAGCGGTAACTAGCATATATGATACAAATAAGCAGAGTTTAATAACAGGTGACTTTGTAGATAAATATAACTATTCAACTCATGGATTGACCCGTATTGTTAATGAGGAATTTTATAAAGGGGATCAACCGATATTTAATTTACTTTACTCTTACTTATTGTTTGTAGCTCAAGATAAGATGTAATTATTTTATCTATCTGTGCTTGCAATATGCTTGCAAAAAATCGGATAAACAGAAATAAACTGGATAATAAGGCTAGATATGATAACAAAAATATTGATTTGATGCTATTTACACAAAAGGATGTCAATGGACATATCGAGTGGGAATAGTTAAAAAAATCTTAAAGTTTTGTGTTTGTATGTTTTAGAAACGTATCACCTAAAGAGTAATTCTGATGTGTACCATCTTTACTGTATAAAGTAGTATAGCTATGAATTCAAAAAAGAATGTGTACAGTTATATAAATAAGGGAAATGGGCAGATACATCTAAGAAAATCAATGTAGAGATAAAATTAATTCTAATAAGTTATGGGAAAATTTTGAAGAAAAATTTACTAAATTTAATTATTTATTTGTTTTATCTTTATTCATTGGTGGATTTAATAAAAATTTGCAAAATATTGCGGATGGAACTTGTAAATGGCGGAGATAAAGATGTTGAAAATTTTTTTGTTTTGCTGAATAACTTAAATCTGGGAGACTATCATATAAGGATTCATTCAGTAAATATATAAATGATGAAATGAAGATGAGTATGAGTGTATAAGTAGTATATGTGTTGAAGGAGGAATATAAGTGAAGTTAAATCCAAACTCTAAAAATGTAATAAAGCAATTTAAACATATTAAGCATTTATATATATCTGGAAATAAAGATGATGGATTTTTAGATTTATTTTTACTTCCTATTAATGCAAGGAATTTTGATTATAATTCTGTTTCTGACAATCTAATGGAATCAGTTGCAGATTATGCTTTATCATGGAAGATTAGAGATAAATATAAAGATAAGGCAATGACTCTTAGTAAGAAAGCAAGAGAAAAATTTAAGGAAGCTGCAAAAAATGATGGGGAGCTAGGAGAATTATTGTTGTTTTGTTTTTTGGAGGGGCATTTAGATGCTCCTAAGATATTAACAAAACTAGGACTAAAAACATCTAATCAGCTTTATGTAAATGGGGCAGATGGAGTGCATTTGAAGAAACTCTCAGATAAAAAATATCAACTGATTTTTGGTGAGTCTAAGACTTATGATGATTTGAATCGTGCATTTGATAATGCTTTTAAATCAATTGGTGAGTTTGTTAATGAAGTAAATACAAAAGGCAATGATAAAAGTGGTATAAACTTTGAAAAGGGATTAATATCTAGCAATATAGAGTCGGATATTTTTGAAAAAGATGAGGAAGAAATTTTGAATGTGCTTTTATATCCAGAAGAAAAAGGAAACTGCAAATTTTCTTTAGATGATGCTTTTTCAATATTCATTGGCTACGAGATAGACATAAAAGATGAGCAACAGAAATGCTCAAATGATGAATTTCCTATTAAAATAGAGGGGAAAATTGCAAATCAGATAGAGGCTTATAAAGATAATGTTTATAAATTAATTCAAAGATATAGTTTATTAGGATACACCTTTTATGTATTTATAATGCCTTTTACTAACATTGACGATAATAGGAAAAAGATATTGAAAAAGGTGCTTGAATAATGAATGTAATGCAGAGAATGTCTAATAGGGCATATGAAGATCCGTATTTAAGGAGTTTAATTCATAAATTAGAAATCGATTACTGTAGAAAATTTTATACGAACTCAAGTCAGTTAATGCTAAATGAAAAAGAGATCTTACACTTATTACGATTTTCGGATATTTTATGTAGATCTGAAGAAAGTATGCATAGAAATTTATCTCTAAAAATAATAAGTTTACTGTTGGAATTAGAAGATTTTAGTACATCAGAATATTTTCGGATTATTGCTGCTAATACATTGGTCAAGTTAGGAAATTTCCCATCATTACCAATTATTGATAGTGATGGAAAGTATTTAAAGGTTGATGAAATTAGAAATGATTATATTCTAAAAGAATTAATGCAAGCATCTCCATTAGGAAAGCCATTTACAGATGCACAATATAATGTGTTTGAAGAAATGAAGAAAAGAAATCATTATAGCTTTTCTGGTAGCACATCTTTTGGTAAATCGTTCATTTTTGAGGCGTTTACAAAATATATAATAAAAGAACATAACAAAACCGATAATATTGCATTTATTGTTCCAACTAAAGCACTTATAAATCAAGTTGGGAATAGGTTAAAAGAGATTGTAGATGAGTTTGGATATAAGGTTATTACTACACCAGTTATTCCTAAAGTTTTTTTAAATCAGGATAATAAATATATTTTTATATTTACAGCTGAGAGATTAATCTTATATTTTACAGATAAAAATAATCCCCAAATGGACTATATTTTTGTGGATGAAGCTCATAAATTGCTTAGTAAAAAGGATACGAGAACACCATTACTTTATCATGCATTAGTGTTAGCCAAGAGGAAAAGTGTTAATATATATTTTGCATCTCCTAACATACCTAATGCGGATGTTTTTTTAGAGATGATAAATAATAGCACTGAAGAAAGCATGTCTATAATAGAATCGCCAGTTACTCAAAATAGATTTTTTATTGATACCATAGAGAATAAGTCTTTCATGATATCAGATTATGGAGATGATATAGTTTTTCCTAAATTTGATTTCAAGGAGAACGATGTAATTGGTAATTTGCAATTGGTTTTAAAATTATTTTCTGAAGATAGACAAAGTATTATTTATTGTAATACAGTAGATAAGACTATTCAAACGGCTATCAATTTTGCAGATAGACTCTCTGAAATTGATTCTGAGGAAATAGATGAAGTGATAAAACTTATAGATGAAAGGATTCATCATCAGTATTATTTAAAAAAATGTTTAAATAAGGGTATTGCATATCATTTTGGTGGGATACCTGAAGAAATAAAGTTGAGAATTGAAAATTTATATAAACAAGGATTAATAAAATTTTTGTTTTGTACATCAACATTGTTAGAGGGAGTAAATTTACCAGCTAAAAATATTTTTATTTTAAGTGAAAAAATAGGGAATGGTAAAATGAGCAATATTGATTTTTGGAATTTAGCAGGAAGAGCGGGTAGATTAAGAAAAGATATTTCTGGAAATATCTTTTGTGTTAACTTGTATAATCAAAAAGGATATTGGAAAGCTTCAAAAAATGTTAGCATACTCAGAACAAAAGATATATATGAAATTAAACCACAAATACTATCGAAACAAAATGAGAATTTATATAAGAATATAAGTAATTATTTTGAACAAAAGAGTTATAGTAATAAAAATCTAAGTAGTGAAAAAAAGAAAATTATAGAGATGTATGGAAATATTTTGCTTTTTCACGATTCAATAAATAATGATTCTATTTTAAAAGATAAATTCGTTGATAGTGACAAAAATTCTGTATTTTTATTAAAGAAAACAAGAAATTCATTAAAAGTAGCACCAGAAATTTTGGCAACTAGTATAGATATAAATATTGCAACTCAGAATAAAATAGCAATTAGCGATGTTCCTAATTTACCAAATTCTACAAATAGAGAAGATTGTCTTACAGTTCTTAATATACTCTATGAGCAATATGAATGGTCTAAAACTGAATCTAGGGGTATAAATCCGATGATTAGACATGAAAATCAGCTTAAATATTATGCGACATTGATGGAATCATGGATTAACACAAAACCTTTGAAGGTGCTTATACAAAGAACTATTGATTATTTTTATAATGATGGAAATGAAAGAAATCTTTATATTAGACAAGAAGGAAAGTTAAATCCTGTTAAATTTGATAAAGAAAATGAATTTCACATAAATAAATTAATTAATGATGTTGTGAGCGACATAGAAAACATTTTGAGATTTAAGATTAAAAACTATGTTTCTAATTATCAAGCATTATTAAAAAATAAAGAGAATTTAAATGTTAATGTGGTTGATTGGGAAAGTTATATTGAATATGGAACGACTGATAATAAAACAATTGAAATACAGAATTTGGGGTTCCCAAGAAATATTTCAATTTTCCTAAGAGATAAATATTTAGATGCATTTGAAAAGAATAACATGGGTATAATTTGTAATGTTAATGAAATTTATTTAAAAAATAATATCGACAGAGATAAATATAAGTTTGAGTATGAAGAATTAGCATTATTTATGAATTGGATAACGGAGAAAGAAGAAAAATAGCTTCTCTCTCTATTTCTTATACATTTCTAAATAACTGTTATCGAAGATAACATTAGATTTTTGAAAGAGAATAGATATATAGCTTCTAACAAGATAGACTTTGGAAAGTTAAGGAATAATTTTGTGCTTGTAATATGCTTGTTAAAAGTCTGATTAACAGAAATAAATTAGATAATGTATACTGACCCCCAAAAGTTGGACTTAAAAATCCGATTTTAAGGAGGTCAGTTTATTTTTACCTCTTTTTAAACATATATTTAATATATCGAAACATTTAATATTTATATATACCAAACATTGACAAACACTAAAAATAATAATATACTCCTAGATAAATAAATTTGAATGTGAGGAACAAAAACATGAGCAACATTTTTAAGTATGTAGTTAAAAGAATATTTACAGGTTTGATTACATTGTGGATGGTAACAACGATAACTTTTTTTCTTTTACATAAATTACCAGGAGATCCTTTTGAAAGTGAAAAAGCAATTCCACCACAGATTAAAGCAAGTCTTATGAAAATGTATGATTTAGATAAACCTTTAAGTGTACAGTACGCTAAGTACTTAAAAAATATTTCTAAAGGAGATTTGGGGCTATCTATGAAAGAGAGAGGGAGAACTGTTAATTCAATTATTAAAAGATCATTTCCAATCTCAGCAGATTTAGGAATAAGATCAGTATTATTCGGATTAATATTTGGTATTCCTTTAGGAATAGCTGCAGCATTAAAAAGAGGGAAGAAAGCAGATCATTTATCTATGATAATAGCTATTATTGGAATATCAGTACCAAGCTTTGTAATTGCAGGAGCATTACAACTTTATGCAGTAGAAATTCATAAAGGTATACTAATAGATAAATTAGGTCTTCCTTTAGGTAAAATATTTTTAACGGGTTGGGATATGCCTTCTAAGAAAATATTACCAGTTATAGCTCTTGGATTTTTTTCTGTAGCTGAAGTTGCAAGACTTATGAGAAGTAAAATGATAGAAATTATGGAACAAGACTATATTAAACTTGCAATAGCAAAAGGAGTTTCTCCAACAAATGTGGTATTTAGACATGCTTTAAGAAATGCAATATTACCAATAATAACAGTTGTATCTCCTTCTATTGCAGCGATATTAACAGGATCCTTTGTTATAGAAACAATGTTTTCTATAGGTGGTCTTGGTAAATACTATATAGGTTCTATAATAGATAGAGACTATACTATGATTTTAGGGGTTACAGTATTTTATTCAGCATTTTTAATATTTATGATGATAATAATGGATGTAGCTTATGCTTTAGTAGATCCAAAAATTAAATTAGGTAAGGGGGAAAAATAATGAAAAATTTACATGGTGCAAATTATGATAGAGAAAATTATGTTGCAAATCCAGAAGATTTTGTTTATGTAGGACCTGATATTTACAAAAATGAGAGTATAAATAAACCTAGTTTAACTTATTGGAAAGATTCATGGAGAAGATTTAAAAAAAATAAATTGGCACTATTTTTTTTAGGAGTGTTATCAATCTATTTGCTTATAGGAATATTTGGTCAGTTAATATCAAAGTATTCATATTTTGAACAAAATAGTTCTGATAGATTTTTAGGGATAATTGATGGTTTTTTAAAAGGACATTATTTAGGTACAGATTCATTGGGTAGAGATATTTTTGCAAGAGTATCGCAGGGGATTAGGGTATCTATGGAACTTTCTATAATAGTTGCTACAATATGTGTGATTATAGGAACTATATATGGAGCTACAGCTGCATATTTTGGAGGAAAGATAGATAGCATAATGGTAAGAATTGTTGAAATAATAATGTCTATCCCCTCTATTATATACATAATACTTTTAATGGTAGTGCTTGGTAATAGTGTTAAAACAATAATAATGGCACTTTGTGCAACTAGGTGGTTAAATTATGCCTTGTTAGTTAGAGGAGAGGTATTGAAAATAAAAGAAAATGAATATGTTCTTGCTTCAAGAGCATTAGGAGCAAATTTTTGGCACATAATAAGAAAACATTTAATACCTAATACATTAAGTATAATAATAGTTAGACTTACTATGGATATTCCATCAATAATATTTTCAGAAGCTTTTTTAAGCTTTATAGGGTTAGGGGTACCTATACCACAAGCATCTCTTGGAAATTTAGTTGCAGATGGTTTTAAAGAAATAAATACACATGTATATTTATTCTTAATTCCAGCTTTAGTAATTTCGTTGATTACATTGTCATTTAATATTATTGGAGATGCTATGAGTGATGCACTAAATCCAAAACTTAGAGATTAGGAGGGACAAATGAGTTTATTAGAAATAAAGAATTTAAGTGTTTCTTTTAACACTTATGCAGGTGAGGTAAAAGCTTTAAGAGACATTAGTTTTACAGTAGATAGAGGGGAAACTCTTGCAATAGTTGGAGAATCTGGAAGTGGAAAATCTGTTACAGTACAAAGTATAATGAAATTAATACCTACACCTCCAGGAGAGTATAAAAGTGGGGAAATAATATTTGATGGTGTAGACCTTTTAAAGCTTAGTGAAAAAGAAATGAGGAAATATAGGGGTGGAAGAATAGGTATGATATTTCAAGATCCTATGACATCACTTAATCCAGTAATAAAAATAGGTCATCAAATTATGGAAGGAATATTAATACATAAAAAAGTAACTAAAAAAGAAGCGAAGAAAATGGCTATAGATATGCTTGCTAAAGTTGGTATTCCAAAACCAGAAGAAAGATTTGAGCAATATCCACATCAATTTTCAGGTGGTATGAGACAAAGAGTAGTAATAGCAATAGCTTTAGCGTGTGAGCCAGATTTATTAATTTGCGATGAGCCGACTACAGCACTTGATGTTACTATACAGGCTCAAATATTAGATTTAATAAATAAACTTAAAAAGGAATTAAATATAGGAGTAATATTAATAACTCATGATTTAGGAGTAGTAGCAGAAACTTCAGATAGGGTAATAGTTATGTATGCAGGAGAAAAAATGGAAGAAGCTCATGTTAAAACAATATTTAAAAATCCAAAACATCCATATACTTGGGGATTGTTAAAATCACTACCAAGGCTTGATATGGATTCAAATGAAGCCTTATTTTCAATACCTGGAACACCACCAGATTTACTTGATCCTCCTAAAGGAGATCCTTTTGCATCAAGATCAGATTTTGCTATGAAAATTGATTATGAAAAGAAACCACCTTTAGTAGATTTAGGTAACGGCCATTATGTTAAATCATGGATATATGTAGATGGTGCTCCTGATATGAAATTTAATCCAGATGGGACTATAAAAATAACACCAGTTGAAGGTAAGCCATATATTGTAGATACAATTAAAAGTAAAAGTGGACTAAAATTTGCTAATATTATAGAAAGTGAGGATAAAAATGATAGTAATTAGACATTTAAAAAAATATTTTCCTCTTTCTAAAACTGAAGTATTAAAAGCAGTAGATGATATTAGCATAGGTATTAAAAAGGGAGAGATACTATCTTTAGTTGGTGAATCAGGAAGTGGTAAAACAACTTTTGGTAGAACAATAGCTAAGCTATATGATAAGACATTTGGAAATGTATATATAGATGGTAAGGAAATATCAGAATATAAAAATTTAGAATTTACTAAAAAAGTTCAAATGATATTCCAAGATCCCCAGGCTTCTCTTAATCCAAGAATGACAGTAGGAGAAATAATATCTGAGGGTATGATAATACATAAAATGTATAAAAATAAAGTAGAAATTCAAGAAAAAATTTATGAATTATTAGAGCTAGTAGGACTTTCAAAAGAGCATGCAAGCAGATTTCCACATGAATTTAGTGGAGGACAGAGGCAGAGAATAGGCATAGCAAGAGCTTTAGCTGTAGAACCTGAAATATTAATATGTGATGAACCTATTTCAGCACTTGATGTATCTATACAAGCTCAAATAGTTAATTTATTAAAAAACTTACAAAAAAAGAAAAATCTAACTATGATATTTATAGCTCATGATCTTTCTATGGTTAAATATATTTCAGATAGAGTAGCAGTAATGTTTAGGGGTAAGATAGTAGAATTGGGATATCCTGATGAGGTATATAATAATCCAGTTCATATATACACTAAATCTTTGTTATCAGCAGTTCCAGTTCCAGATCCTGAATATGTTAAGAAGGATAGGATAGAGATGGATGAAAATTATTTAAAATCACCTATAGGAACATATGATGAGATAGATAAAATTGTTGAAAATTCAGGATTGATTGAATATAGAAAAGAACATTATGTAGAAAAAGATTTTTTAATAATAAAATAAAGGAGGATAAAAATGAAGAAAATATTATTTGTATTAATGTCAGTATTTATGTTCTTTAGTTGTGGAACAAGTAATACTAATTCTAATGAAAATGTTATAACATATAATTTAGAGCATGAAGGAATTTCACTTGATCCACAGATATTAACAGATTCAAGTGGGATGAATATACATGGATTAGTAAGTGAAGGATTAACATACACTTTAGCTAGTGGAAAAGTTAAGCCAGCACTTGCAGAAAGTTGGGAAGTTAGTGAAGATGGCCTTACATGGACTTTTAAATTAAGAGATAATATTAAATGGTCAAATGGTGAAGAAATTACGGCAGATGATTTTGTATTTGGTTGGGAAAGAGCTCTAGATCCTAATACTGCTTCAGAATATTCATATATACTATTTCCTATTAAAAATGCAGAAAAATATACACTAGGAGAAGTTAAATTTGATGAAGTAGGAGTTAAGGCTTTAGATGATAAAACGTTAGAAGTTAAGCTTGAAAACGTTACCTCTTATTTTGATTCATTAGTTTCATTTGTTACATATATGCCAGCAAATAGAAAATTTGTTGAAGAAAAAGGAGAAGAATATGGTCTTGAGCCAGAGACATTACTTTATTCAGGACCATATAAGATTGTGAAATGGGATCATAATACACAAATTAAACTTGAGAGAAATGAATACTACTATGATTCTGATTCAAGAAAAATTGATGGGTTTGTAATTAAATTTATAGCTGATAGTACAGCAGCATTAAATGCATTTAAAAATGGAGAAATAGATATAGTTAGTATAACTACTGAACAATTACAAGAGTTTAAAGATGATACAAGACTTAGAAAAGATGTTATTGCAAGAACATATTATTTACCATTTAATATGGGTAGAGAAATATTTAAAAATCAAAAGATTAGAGAAGCGATATCTTTAGCTATAGATAAAGAGGGCTTAATAGAGACAGTATTTAATAACTCTAAAGAAGCAAGTTATACTTTTACTCCTAAAAATTCAGGAATGATAGGAATAAAAGAAGATTTTGTTAAAGAACTTGGTAAGACTTTCAAAAAATATGATTCTAAAAGAGCTAAAGATTTATTTGAAGAAGGTAAAAAAGAAATGGGTATAACTGATTTCCCAGTTATAACTTTAGTTGCTAATGATGGAAGATCAAATAAAAAAGTAGTTGAAAAAATTCAAGAGGATTTAAGAGTTAATTTAGGATTAGAATTGAATGTTGAGATGGTTACATTTAAAGAAAGATTAAATAGAATGAAATCTAAAGAATTTGATATTTTATTAACAGGTTGGGGAGCAGATTATCAAGATCCTGTAACTTTCCTTGATTTATTAATGACAAATAATGGAAATAATACATCCGGTTATTCTTCTGCTGAATATGATAATTTAATTATCTCAGCTTTAAAGACAATAAATAGAGAAAAAAGAATGAATTATCTATTTGAGGCAGAAAGATTAATTGCTAGAGATGTTCCTGTTATTCCTTTATTCCAAGATACTAAACTTCATTTAATCAATGATAAGGTTAAAGGAGTAGAAATTGGAGCATTTGGAATAGATGTACACTTTAATAATGCAGAAAAATTAAAATAGATAATGTACTGACCTCAAAAGTTGTACAAATTTAATTTAACATACTAATAAGGATTGATTTCTGTGAGAAGCAGGAGTTAATCCTTTTAATTTTTCCTTTATTCTATTATTGTTGTAATAATATATTTAATCTTCTATTGCTTTTTCTAATTCTTCCAATGTTTTGTATTTTTCTTCTTGTTTATAAAATATTTTTGATTTTAATAATCCAAAAAAACATTTCATTAATCCATTATCTAAACTATTTACTTTTCTTGATATTAATAATTCTGATACTGTTATCCTTGATCACTATGAAATATCGTATGAAACTATGTATATCCCATAAGCATTTAATATTTATTTGGAGCTGTTGTTTCAAAATTTCTTTTAATATGATTATCAGCTATCTTACCTACTTGTCCTTTATATGAAGAATATTTTTTTTATGATTAATATTAAAAGCTTGATTTTTTAATTCTAATGTTACTCTTTGAAAGGATATTTAGCTCTAAGTTCTGCTATTACTTTTTCTTCTTTTTTAGATCCTTTTCTTTAACTAGAGCTAAGTATTCATTCTCAGTTTTTAGATAAATTATTTCATCTTCTAATTGTTTAATCCTATCTACAACATGATACCAGTTTAAAAGTCAACCATATAAAGATTAGCCCAATATCAATAGAAACCTGTCTTATAGATGCTCTATTAATCAAAACTTTATTAATTACTTGTAATTTAAATTCTTTTGAATAAATTTTATTTTTATCTTTTCTTGTTAATTTATTTATGAAAAAACTGCACCTCCAATCTTGTGTCCAAGATTATGGGAATAACTATCTATATTTTTTTATTAAAATGATATACACAGCAGGCTATTTAAAAAATAATACATTTAGATTAGAAAATTTTGTAAACATAAAGACTAATAAGAATAACCATGAGATAGAGGGGGATATAAACTATAAGTTAAAGAAAGACACTTATGCAAAGGGAGGAAGATTAAAGTTAGGATTAAATACAACAAGTAAACTAGGGAAAGTAGAACTATCTAATAAAGGAAAGATATATTTAGGCACACTAATACCAAATAAGAGAAATTATTCAATAACATTAGGAAGTGAACTAAAATATAATGTAAATAATTTAGAAATGTTAGGATCAATAGGTTCAGAGTTAGTGTTTAAGGAAGTAGAATCAAACAAACCAATAAATGAATTAAAAATATCATATAATCCAGAAATAAAATTAGAATTAAGCTATGATAGTGATAAAGTAAAATTTGAATCAAAGAATAAGATAATAGGAAGAATAGAGAGTAAAGGCTCAAAACTAAACGCAGAAGAATACGAGAAAAATAAAAAAGATCAAACAATAGCATTAGCCTACAGTGGAAACATGTTAAAGTATAGATTAAAAGACTTTGATATTAGGTTAGTAGGAAGATATGCAGGTAAGGTAAACATGAAGAAAGATAGTAATGATGCAAAGTATGATAAGACAGAACATTTATTAGAAGTAGGGACTGGATTAACAATAGAGAAGAAGAATAAGAGATTTGATACAAGAAGTAGTATAGATGGAAGATATATATTTGGTAGAATAGAAGATAAGAACTTTAGTATAATAAATGCATGGAGTGATAATAAAGCAGAGTATATGGTTAATGAAAGATTAATATTAAGTGGAGAATTAAACTTTACAAGTTCAAATAGGCTATCAATATTAAATCATAACGCAAATGAAGATGAACTATTACTATTAGCAGACACAAAAGGAATGCTAGATTACAAGATAAATAAAAAGCTAAGCTTAACAACGACAATAGGAGCAAAGACAATATCATTGTTTAGCACTTTGAACAAAACACAACCAAAACCAAGTAATAATGCTAATAATAACAACTTACATTTAAGTTCAAAGTATACATATAAGGTGTATAATGAAAGTAAGTTAAAGTATAGTGTAAGAGAAAATATAAGTTTAACAGGTAAATTAGATATGAGTTATTCAGGAGGTATAAAATCAGATAAGTTATATGAGAGTTTAAATAAGATAAAGAGAGATCAGAACTATTAATGACACGAAGTTAAAGTATTTAGATGGTAGTAATTTCTTGACAAAGCTCAAAAAATACTTTATTATATTACTATGTTATAGGGTTATTAATAATAAGAGCTTGATATAATATAAATAATTAGAATAAAAAAGAGTGTTATCACTTTAAAGTGAGCAGGAATCTATTTAAATGTTATTGGTGTACACCAAAATTTTTTAAGTAGATTTTTTTTATTTTAGAAAGGAAAAATTTATGATCATAAAACGAATATTAAATCATAATGCAGTTATAGCACAAAATAAAAAGGATATAGATATTCTTTTGTTTGGAAAGGGGATTGCATTTGGAAAGAAGGTTGGGGATAAAATAAATCCCTCAATTATTGAAAAAAGTTTTTTGCTAAAAAATAGTGAAAATATGAATAAGTTTACCGAAATGTTTATTGTTGTTCCCATAGAGGTTGTTTGTGTATGTGAGAAAATAATAAATTTAGGAAAGATAACTCTTGGAAATCATTTTGATGAAATAATTTATATTAATTTAACAGATCATATAAATACTACAATTGAACGTCATAAAGAGGGGATTATTGTAGCTAATCCACTTAGATGGGAAATTGCAAAATACTATAAAGAAGAATTTAAATTGGGAGAAAAAGCATTATCAATAATAAAAAAGGATTTAAATGTTAAGCTTCCTATTGATGAAGCAGCATTTATAGCTTTGCATTTTGTTAATGCTAATTTGGAGAATAATTTTCAAGAATCATACCGTATTACAGAAATCATTATGAGTATAGAGAAAATCATACAAGATTATTATTCAACAGAATTTAATCAAGATTCTATAGATTATTATAGATTCATAACTCATGTTAAATTATTTGCTCATCGTCTTTTAGAAAGGAATGACTATAATGATGAAGAAGATGGTGATCTTTTAGAGTTAATGAAAAAGAAATATATTAGAGAGTATAAATGTGGGATATGTGTAGCAGATTTTATTAAAAATAAGTATGAATACTTGTTAAGTTCAAGTGAATTAGTTTATTTAATTGCTCATATCCGTCGTTTAACCAAAAACCTATAACAAAGGAGATTAACTATGGAATATAGAAATACGGCACTTAATATTTTAAATGCCATTGGTGGAGAGAAAAATATTATTAATGTTACGCATTGTGCAACTAGATTACGTCTTAAACTTAAGGATTTAAATATAGTTTCAGATGAAATTTTAAAATCAACTGAGGGGGTAATAGGAGTTTTAAGAAAAAATGATCAATACCAAATTATACTAGGTAATGATGTCGCAAATTATTATAAAGAATTTATTAAACTTGGGAACTTTGAATTATCAAATATATCTTCTGATAAAAAAGGATCAATTTTAAGTCAGATTATAGAATATATTGTAGATTCAATAACCCCTGTAATCCCAGCACTTCTTGGTGGAGGAATGCTAAAGGTATTAGTGATAATACTTCCTATGCTTGGTAT
The DNA here is from genome assembly GCF_001902585.1 of Streptobacillus notomytis. Lineage (NCBI taxonomy): Bacteria > Fusobacteriati > Fusobacteriota > Fusobacteriia > Fusobacteriales > Leptotrichiaceae > Streptobacillus > Streptobacillus notomytis. The sequence continues at coordinate 15,713 of NZ_LKKV01000013.1, forward strand.
TTTTAAAGCTGACTCTCAAACTATTTCGTTTTTAAATTTTTTTGGTGATGCACCCTATTATTTTATGCCAATATTTTTAGCATATTCAGCTTCTAAAAAATTAAATATTAATACTTCAATAGCTATGTCTGTCGGAGGGATATTATTACATCCTAGTTTTATTCAAATGATAGCAACTGGAAATGAACTTAAATTATTTGGAGCAACTGTTACACCAGCAAGCTATGGCTCATCAATTATTCCCATATTAATAACTATATATTTAATGAAATATATTGAGAAATTCTTTAACAAAATAACTCCTGCTGGGACTAAAAGTTTTTTACAACCTACCCTTTTATTACTTGTTTCAGGATTTATAGCTATTGTTTTAATAGGACCTTTAGGAGTAATTATTGGTAAATGGTTATCAATCTTAATTACACAAACATATAGTATTAATAGTTGGATTACATTAACTATTTTAGGTATTACTATGCCATTTATAGTTATGACTGGAATGCACTGGGCATTTGCCCCTATTATTTTAACAGCCTCTATTACTACACCTGATGTACTTATCCTTCCAGCAATGCTAGGATCTAATTTAGCACAGGGAGCAGCTTCTATGGCTGTAGCATTTAAAAGTGAAAATAATAATACTAGGCAAGTGGCATTCACATCTGGATTTTCAGCACTATTTGCAGGTATTACTGAACCAGCCCTATATGGAGTTACTTTGAAGTATAAAAAACCATTGTATGCTGCTATGATAGGTGGGGGATTATCAGGGCTATATGTTGGATTAACAGGAGTTAAATCATATATTTTTGTAGTTCCATCTATAATTGGATTACCTCAATTTATTTATTCAGGAGAACCTAAAAATATAGTGAATGCTTTAATTGCAGCAGCAATTTCAATTATTGTAACTTTTGTTTTAGCATATATATTAGGTATTGATGAAGAAAATGATAAACAAGATTTAAATAATGTTAAATCTGGTATATCAAATAAAAAAAATGTATATGCTCCTATTTCTGGAAAAGTTATATCTTTAGAAAAAGTTAATGATTCAACATTTTCAAATAAATTATTAGGCGAGGGAATAGCAATTATTCCTAAAGATGGAAAAGTTTATGCTCCTTTTAATGGGATTGTTAGTAGTGTCTTTCCAACAAAACATGCAATTACATTAAAGAGTGATGAGGGTGTAGAATTATTAATACATATGGGATTAGAAACAGTTAAATTAGAGGGTAAAGGATTTGAAAGTAAAATTTCAGAGGGAAATAGGATTACAAAAGGAGATTTAATACTTGAAATGGATTTAGAAACAATACTATCAGAAGGTTATGAAATAATAACACCAATAATTGTTACAAATACACAAGATTATTTAGATATACTTTTAGTTCCAACAAATGATGAAATCATTCATTCTGATGAATTGTTGGCTATAATATAGTTAGGAGGATTTATGTTATTTCCAGATAATTTTTTATGGGGAGGAGCGGTTTCTGCAAATCAAGTAGAGGGTGCATATGATAAAGATGGAAAAGGTTTATCTGTGCAAGATGTTTTGCCAAATGGAGGATTAAATGATCCAACAGATGAACCTACAGAAAATAATTTGAAGTTATTAGGTATTGATTTTTATAATAGGTATAAGGAAGATATAGCCATGTTTTCTGAAATGGGATTTAAGGTTTTTCGTACTTCTATTGCATGGAGTAGAATTTTTCCTAATGGTGATGAAAACACTCCCAATGAAGAGGGATTAAAATTTTATGATGATTTATTTGATGAACTTCTTAAACATGGTATTGAACCATTAGTAACCCTATCTCATTATGAGACTCCCCTATATTTAGCTAGAAAATATAAGGGGTGGATAGATAGAAGAATGATATCCTTTTTTGAAAAATTTTCTAGAACTGTTTTTGAAAGATATAAGGATAAGGTTAAATATTGGTTAACATTTAATGAGGTAAATTCAGTTTTAGAATTGCCATTTACAAGTGGTGGTATTGATATACCTAAAAGTAAATTATCTAAACAGGATTTATATCAAGCAATTCATCATGAGTTGGTTGCATCAAGTTTAGTTACTAAAATAGCTCATGAAATAAATCCAGATTTTAAAATTGGTTGTATGGTTTTAGCTATGCCCACTTATCCAATGACACCAAGTCCTGAAGATGTTTGGGCAGCCTATGATTATGAGAATTTAAATTACCTATTTTCTGATATTCATGTAAGAGGATATTATCCTAATTACGCAAAGAGATATTTTAAAGATCATGGGATAAATATAGTTTTTGGAGAGGGTGATGAAGAATTATTAAAAAATAACACGGTAGATTTTTTATCATTTAGCTACTATACGAGTATTACTCAATCTTCAGACAAATCTAAGTATTCTTCTGGTAGGGGAAATATATTAGGTGGTCTTGTAAATCCATATTTAAAAGTTTCTGAATGGGGTTGGCAAATAGATCCCATTGGACTTAGACTTACTTTAAATCGTTATTATGATCGTTATCAAATCCCCTTATTTATTGTTGAAAATGGATTAGGAGCAAAAGATGAGCTAATTAAAGATGAATTAGGAAATTTAACTGTTAAAGATGATTATCGTATAAAATATATGAAAGAACATCTTTTACAGGTTTTAGAAGCAATTAAAGATGGTGTAGAAATTATGGGTTATACTTCTTGGGGTTGTATAGATTGTGTTTCTATGTCTACATCACAATTATCTAAAAGATATGGATTAATTTATGTGGATAGAAATGATGATGGAAGTGGAACTTTTAATAGATATAAGAAAAAATCATTTAATTGGTATAAAGATGTAATAAAGTCAAATGGAAAAACATTAATAGATTGAAAAATTATATAACATGTACAATTTTGTACATGTTTTTAATTTTATATTTGATTTTATTAAAAATATTTAGTAGACTATATTAAAGAAAATCATTTAATAAATAAGGGAGATATAATGAAAAAAGTTTTGTTTACATTTTTAATATTTTTTAATTTACTTAGTTTTTCAAGTACAAGTAAAGAAAGATATAGGATTGAAGGGACTTTGGCATATGGGAGAAAATTTGCAGATGATAATAATAGTTCAGCATTTAATGAGTTAGATATTTCAGCAGGAGTTATGGTTGAATGGAAATATGGAATATTAGAAAAATTAGATTTAACATTTGGACCAAAGGTTTCTTTGAGTGGACAATTTAATAAAGATAACTCAAGAATAGTTGGTGGTGGATCTCTTAATTTAACACTTACAGGAGAGATCAACTATTTAATACATAAAAATATTAAGTTATATAGTGGAAGTGAATTAGGACTTGGATTATCGATTAGATATAAAAATAGTATAAATGTAAAGCTTGAACCACTAGCTAAACAATCATTTGGAATTAAAATAGTAGATAGATATAACGTAGCTTTATTTGCTGGATATGGTAATAAGGGTATGGCAGGAATAGAAGCAGGATATACTTTTTAGAAAACAAAAGATTTTTCTTTTGTTTTTTTATTACAAATTATTTCAGTTTTTTGTGAAATAATCTAAATCTTGTTAAAAAGGTTTTTCAAGATATACTTATTATGAAAGGAATATATATGATAGGAGATAGAGATTTTAAAATATTGGAGTTACTAAAGCAGGGTAAGAATAATATATTTAATATATCAAGAGAATTAAATATAACTGAGAGGATGCTTAGGTATAATATAGAAATATTAAATCAAGTTTTTACCTATTATACATCATTAGAAATAGTAGGTGTAAAGAATGCTAATTTGAAGTTATTGATAAAAGATTATGAAGATAAATTATCATTAATCCCTTTTAAAGAATATGTTTTGAGTTCTTTTGAAAGACAGATATATATCATGTTAGATATATTTTTAGAAAATAATAAGTTTAAGTTACAAGAATTATCAAATAAGTATGATATTAGTAAATCAACGCTTAGAAATGTAATTAAAGATATTAACTTAGAAATAGAAAAATATGGTTTAAAAATAGATGTAGATTCTAATAAGGGGTATCATATATATGGTAAAGAATCAAAGATAAGATTTTATTTAATAAATAAATTGAAAAGTTTAAATAATAGTAATTTTAATATATATTTTTCTAATCAACTTAGAAAAAAATTATCTAATTATTCAAAAAATATAGATTTAGAAAAATCTAAAGAGCTAGTAAGAAAATTTACTGAAGATATTAAGCTTACTGATGAAGCATTTGATGTAATTTCATTTTATGTATATATTAGTGAAAATAGAAATTTTGAAAATCATAAGTTACTTGAATATGAAGTGGATAATAAGGATTTTATTAAAAAAACTGAGGAGTATAAGAAAATATCAAAGTGTCTTGTAACTGAAAATTTAAATGAGCTTGATATTATAATGCTTACAGACATATATTTAGGTTTGTATACATATAATGAAGAAGATTGTATATATTTTAATTACATAGAAACAGAAGAGATGGTAAATAATATAATTAATAATTTAAATCAAAAATTTTCTAGGGATTTTAGTAAGGATAAGATATTTAAAGAAGAGTTAACTTATCATATTAAACCTGCAATTTATAGAATGAATAAAAAGATAAGCCTCGGTGAGAGCATTAGTAAAGAGGTTATGAAAGAGTATAGTCAGCTGTATAATAAAACTAAGGAAGCTTTAGGATTTAAATGGAATAGTGAGGAAATATCTTTTGTAACTATTATGGTTAAAAGAGCCTTAGATAGAATGGATAAGAATGTTAAAAAAGATATGATTAAGGTGCTTGTTGTTTGTGGCTTAGGTTATTCAAGTTCTAAATTAATTGTAGAAAATCTTGAAGAAAACTTTGAAGTAGATGTAATAGATGTTATTCCATATAACAAGCTTAAAGATTATGAAAATATTGATGAAGTAGATTTAATAGTTACCACACTTGATATTTTAAGTAAAAGAGATAAAGTTATAAAAGTTAATGCTATATTTAAAAAGGAGGATATAGAAAACCTTGAAAAATATGGATTATCTAGAAAAAATATTAAAATATCTGAAAATAAGTTATTTGAGTTTATTAAAGAAAATTCTGGAAAAGAAGAAGAGGAAATTAGAAAAAATATTAGAAAAGTTTTAGGGCATTTAATATATATGGATGTAGAAGAAAAGAAATGTAAAAGGATATATGATTATTTAATACCGGAAAATATAAGATTAAATGTACAAGCCAATAATATTGATGAAGCATTAAAAATAGCGGTAGATCTTATGGTGGAAAATAGGATAGTAGAAAAAGAATACTATAATAATTTAAAACAACAAATAGATAAATATGGGAAATATATACAAATAGGTGATATTACTATACTTCCACATGGAAAGATAAAAAGTGAAGTAAAAAAAACAGGATTTACCCTTATAATCCTAAAAGATGAAATAGATTTTTTTGGAGGAAAAATAAGGATAATTATAACACTTGCATCAAAGGATAAGGAAGAACATTTAGATGCAATACTTGATATTAATAAATGTTTGAGAACATATAATTTTGAAAAGGATTTAATTAAAATAGAAAATAAGGAAGACATACCAAAATTTTTAAAAATGGTTCTAGAAGGAGAAAATTAAACATGAGGATAGTAGAAAAAGATAATATTATTATTAATTTTGATGAAACAAATAAGGAAGATATTATAGAAAATATGATAAGAACCCTAAATTTAGATGATGAAATATCAAAAAATATTAAAGATGAAATAATGGTTAGAGAAAAAATAGATAATACAGTTATAGGTTTTGGATTTGCTATTCCTCATTGTAAGACTAGAAATATTGATGAATCAAGGGTTATATATTTAAAATCTTTGAGACCTTTAATCTGGGATGAGGAAGAAGAATTAGTGAATCATGTATTCATGATAATAGTACCTGAAAATAATGCAGAAAAACATATAGATATATTAAAGGATATATCATCAAAAATATTAAACTCAGAATTTAGAAATAAATTAAATGAGTTGGAGGATAAAATAGAAATAGAACAAATATTAAATAGTTAGGAAGTGTTAAATTATGAAAAAAGTAGTAGCAATATGTGCCTGCCCTATGGGTCTTGCTCATACATTTATGGCAGCAGATTCACTAAAAAAGGCAGCAGATGAATTAGGAATTGAAATTAAAATTGAAACTCAGGGTGCAGACGGCATTCAAAATGAATTGACTCACAAGGATATACGAGAAGCTGACGCTATAATTCATGCTGTTGCAATAACACCTCAAGGTATAGAAAGATTTGATGATTATGAGGTATATGAAGTCAGCTTAAAAGAAGCTATAAGAGAAGCAAAAGATATTTTACAAGAAGTTTTTAAATAAAAATTAGGAGGTAATTATGGAGATCAAGAAAAGAGGTAGAAAAGTTTCAGGACTACAAGCTTTTTACAAACATATAATGACAGGTATTTCATATATGATACCTATACTAATAATGGGAGGATTAATAGGAGCTTTTTCACAAGTTATACCTTATGTGTTATTAAAAATAGACCCTAGTGTAAATATATTAGGAGCAATTAATTCTGGGCAGTTTAATGGATTTAGTTTACAATTATTGAAAATTTCTCATTTAATGGAAAGTTTTGGATTTACATTATTTGGATTTGCAATACCTATGTTTGCGGCATTTGTTGCAAATTCTATAGGTGGTAAAACTGCCTTTTCTGCTGGATTTATTGGAGGATATATTGCAAATAAACCTATTCATATAATTAAATTATTAGATAATGGAGTTTATGATAAGGTTGCTCCAGTTCCAAGTGGATTTTTTGGGGCTATAATTATAGGTATATTTATTGGATATATAGTTAAATGGTTAAATCAAAATATTAAATTATCTGAAAAATTTTTGGCGTTTAAAACAACATTTTTAATACCATTACTTGCTGCTTTAATTTGTATGATAGCGATGATATTCGTAATTACGCCAGTAGGTGGTTGGTTAAATATTCAAATCAGAAATATATTAGAAATAGCAGGAAAACAAGGAGAATATGTTTATGCTCTAATATCATCAGCTGCAACAGCTTTTGATTTAGGAGGTCCAGTTAATAAGGCTGCAAGTTTTGTAGCTATTGGATTTAGTACAGATAAAATTTTACCTCTAACAGCAAGAAATATAGCTGTGGTAATACCTTCTATAGGACTTGGACTTTCTACATTAATAGATAGAAAATTAGTTGGTAGAAGAGTATATAATAAAGAGTTTTATAACGCAGGTAAGACTTCGATATTTTTAGCATTTATGGGAATATCAGAGGGAGCCATACCATTTGCTTTAGAAAATCCAGTATTTGTTGTCCCTTTATATGTTATTTCAGCAATGATAGGTTCTATGACAGCCGTGATGTTAGGTGCTGTTCAATGGTTTCCTGAATCAGCAATATGGGCATGGCCACTTGTAAGTAAATTACCAAGCTATATTTTAGGTATTTTTGTTGGATCTATAATAATAGCTATAGTAAATGTGTTTTATAGAAATAATAAAATTAGAAAAGGTGAATTAGAAGTAGACGAGGACTAGTATGGGAAATAATTTTGAAATAAAGGTAGATTCTAAATTTGATCTGAGAAGAAAATGGGATAGGAATTTAATAGAAAAAGAATTTAATATTAATCTTCCTAAAGAATTTATACCTCTTTGGATAGCTGATATGGATTTTTTACTCCCAGAAAAATTATCAAAAATATTACAAGATTATATTACTAAGGGAAGTTTGGGCTATACTTCCCTTACCCTAGATTTCTATAATGCTATAATAAATTGGCAAAAAAGAAGACATAATGTAAATGTTAAAAAAGAATGGATAAATATAGGTTATGGTACAGTATCTACATTACATTTATTAAATAAAACATATTTAAATAGGGGAGAATATATATTAATTAATACTCCTGCATATGAACCTTTCTATAATTCTGCTATTAATAGTGGAAATAAAGTGATTTTTTCACCTTTAAAAGAAGAAAATAATATGTATTTTATAAACTATGAAGATATGGAAGAAAAGATGAAAAAATATTCACCTAAGTTATTTATTTTCTGTAATCCACATAATCCTTCTGGGAGAATATGGACAAAATTTGAGATAGAAAAGGTAGCAAGTCTTTGTTTGAAATATAATGTTATACTTGTATCTGATGAAGTGCATTCTGAAATGATATTTGATAAAAAACATGAAAGTAGTTTAGGTTTAGATGAAAAATATCTACGAAATTTAATATTTCTTTCATCGCCTAATAAAGCATTTAATTTAGGTGGTCTTAAGACATCATATAGCATAATACCTAATAAGGATTTAAGAGAAAAATTAAAGATTAAAATGAAAGAAAATTCAATTACTTCTCCAAATATCTTAGGTCTTGTTTCATTAATTGGTGCATATAATATATGTGAGGATTGGTTAGATGATTTAAGTAAGTATATTTATCAAAACTATATTTTCATAAAAGAAAAACTTGAAAATAAATATATTGTATTTCCTATGGAATCATCTTATCTTTTATGGGTAAAGGTTAAAAATGGTGAAAAATTAACTAAAAAACTTGCTGAAAAAGGAGTATTAGTTGAAAGTGGGACACATTTTGTTTCAGGTGGTGAAGAATTTATTAGAATAAATTTAGGAACAGCTAGAAAATATTTAGAAATGGCAGTAAAAGAGATAGTAAAATAGAAAGAGCAAAATATTTTGCTCTTTTTTATATATTAGAAATAAAATCTTGAAATTTATTACTTTTTATTGTACAATAATTAGGCTAATGTGGTCGCATAGCTCAGTTGGGAGAGCACCTGCCTTACAAGCAGGGGGTCACTGGTTCGAGCCCAGTTGTGACCACCATTTATGGAGGTGTAGCTCAGTTGGTTAGAGTGCTTGCCTGTCACGCAAGATGTCGCGAGTTCGAGTCTCGTCACTTCCGCCAGTATATTAAATTAATGTGCTTCTTTGATAGAGGCTTTTTTTATTTATAAAGTCTTTGAGCGTTGCTTTTTTGTTATAAAAATTGTATAATTTAATTTTAGAAATATGGAGGTTTAATATTATGAAAAAAGCTTTTTTTAGTGGCATTAATGGTATAGGAATGAGTGGACTTGCATTAATACTTAAAGAGTTAGGTTATAAAGTATTTGGTTCAGATATAGCATATAAGGATATAACTAAGAAATTAGAGGATAATGGAATTAATGTATATATAGGTCAAAAAAGAGAAAATGTTGAAGATAAAGAAATAGACATTTATGTATACTCTACAGCTATAAAAAAAGATAATCCAGAATATATGTATATGGTAGAAAAAAAAATTAAAATGGTTAGGCGTGGTGAATTACTTGCTGAAATCATGGATAAATTACCTTTAGGTATAGCTGTTGCTGGAACTCATGGAAAAACAACTACTTCATCTCTTGCAACTGTAGCTTTTTTAGATAAAGATCCATATGTAGCTGTTGGTGGAATAATTCCAGAAATAGCATCTAATTCTAAGGTAGGAAGTTCAGAGTATTTTATAGCCGAAGCTGATGAAAGTGATAATTCTTTTTTATACATGCATCCATATTATTCTATAATAACAAATATAGAGCCGGATCATTTAGAGTTTCATGGTAGTCTGGAAAATATTAAAAAATCTTTTGGGCAATTTATTGAACAAACTAAATATAAAGTTCTTGCCTGCTTTGATTGTGATGAGATAAGAACATATAAAGATGATAAATTAGTATTTTATTCAGTTGATGAAAAAAATAGTGATAAGGTAAGTATATATGCTAAAAACATTCATAGTTTAAACTCTATTACATACTTTGATGTAGTAAAAAATGGATTAGAATTAGGAACATTTAAATTATCTATACCAGGTATACACAATGTATCTAATGCATTAGCAGTAATATATATAGCTCATGAAGAAAAACTTGATATGGATAAGGTTAAAGAAAGAATAGAAAACTTTAGGGGTGCTAATAGAAGATATCAAGTAATATATGATGAAAATTTCAGAATAATAGATGATTATGCTCATCATCCTACGGAAATTAAGGCAACTATTAATGCAGCTAGAATGAATGAAAAAAAAGAAATAATAGTAATTTTTGAACCGCATAGATATTCAAGAACTAAGTTTTTTCTTGAAGAATTTTCAGAAAGTTTAGCATTAGCAGATAGGGTATTACTATTACCTATATATTCAGCTAGCGAAGATAATATGTATGATGTAAGCTCTGAGGATTTATCTAAATTGATAGGGAAACATTCTAAAGTATATGAAAAGGAAGAATTAACTAAGCTATTATTAGAAGAAGATAAAAAAGGAAAGGTTTACATATTTATGGGAGCAGGAAGTGTGTCAGCTTACGCTCATAATTTTGTAGAAATGGTAAAATAATGAGAATATTAAAAGATGTGAGCATAAAAGAATACTCTAATATGAAGGTTGGAGGAACTGCAAAAGAATTAATATTTATACATGATAAAAATGAGTTAAAAGAAATATATGATAGTAGAGATAGAATATATTTAATAGGAAATGGAACAAATACTTTAATAGCAGATGGTTATTTAGATATATCTTTTATAACATTAAATGAAATGAATGATATAGTTATAGAAGAAAAAAATGATGATTATGCTTTAGTAAGAGCATATTCTGGAGTAGATTTTAATGATTTTATTAAATTTATGAAAGAAAATAATTTATCAGGTATAGAAAATATGTCAGGTATACCAGGAAGTTTTGGGGGTATAACTAATATGAATGCTGGAGCTTATGGTACTGAAATATTTGATGTAATAGAAGAAGTGGAAGTATTTGATAAAAAAACTGGAATTAAAATACTTAAAAAAGAGAATATGGATTTTAGGTACAGAGGAACTGAAATTAAAGATAATAAGTGGGTAGTGATATCAACATTATTAAAATTAACTTACGGATTTAACAGTGAAGCTAGTGAAGATAAGTATAATCAAAGAAGAACTAAACATCCATTAAATTACCCTAATTTAGGATCTACATTTAAAAATCCAGTAGGGAATTTTGCAGCACAATTAATATCAGATTGTGGACTAAAAGAATTTAGAATTGGAAATGCTCAAGTTTCACCAATTCATCCTAATTTTATTACTAACCTAGGTAATGCTAAATTTAGTGATATACAAGAGATAATTAAACATGTAAAAAAAGTTGTAAATGAAAAAACTGGAATAAGTCTTGAAACAGAGATAATAACAGTGGAGTAAAAATGAGTGTGAAAATATATACTGCTCCTATGGCAGGAGTTACAGACTATACTTTTAGAAAACTTATAGAAGATTTTAGACCTGATTTAACTTTTACTGAAATGGTGAGTGTAAATCAATTATCTTATACAGAAGTACCTAAAATATTGAAGCTTAGAGAAAATAATATTGTGCAAATTTTTGGTAAAGATATACACTTAATGCAAAAGGCTGCTAAATATATAGAAAGTATGGGAGTAAAGGAAATTAATTTAAATTGTGGGTGTCCTATGAAGAAAATAGTTAATTCAGGACATGGTTCAGCATTAATTAAAGACCCTAAAAAAATAGAAGAAATATTATTATCATTAAGAGAAGTTCTTAAGCCTGAAACTAATCTTTCTTTGAAAATTAGGGTGGGATATGATAAACCTGAAAACTATTTAGAAATAGCAAAAATAGCTGAAAAACTTAAATGTTCTAGTATTACTATACATGGTAGAACAAGAGAGCAAAAATATACTGGAGAGGCAGATTGGAAGTATATCAAAGAAGTTAAAGATAATGTTAATATTAAAGTTATTGGTAATGGAGATATATTTGATGCAAAAGATGCAGTAGAAAAGATAAAATATTCTAATGTAGACGGTATAATGCTTGCAAGAGGAATATTAGGAAATCCATGGTTAATTTTACAAATTAGAGAATTACTTGAATTTGGCAAGATAAGAACAGTTGTTAAAGATATGGATAGGGTTAATATGGCTATTAAACATGTAAAAGAATATGCCATAGATAATGAAAATATATATTTCCCAGATATTAGAAAATATATAATGTGGTATATTGAAAATATTCAAGGAATAGAGGATGTTAAAACATTAATTAATCAAAGCTTTGAATATGATGAAACTGTGGAATTATTAGAGAGAATAAAGGTAGGGAGCTTTGATAAACTGTAAAGTAAAAAGGCTTGACAACTCACCTTATTTAGTATAAAATATGTAAGTATTATAATGTTTTAAATAAAGGAAAGGAAAATAATATAATGAAAAGAACGTACCAACCAAATAAAAGAAAAAGAAAAATGGATCATGGATTCAGATTAAGAATGGAAACTAAGAGCGGAAGAAACGTTCTTAAAAGAAGAAGAGCAAAAGGAAGAGCGAAATTATCAGCATAACCGGTGACATTTTATTACACCGGTTTTTTTTAAAAACATGGAGTAAAGTATGGAGAAGTTGAGAAAAAACAAGGAGTTTAATAGGGTATATAACAAAGGTAGAAAGTTATCAGGTAAATATGTCCTAATTTTTGAATGTAATGCAAAAAAACAAAAGTTAGGTTTTGTGGCTAGCAAAAAAACAGGAAATTCAGTATATAGATCAAGAGCTAAAAGATTGTTAAGAGAAGCAACAAGGTTGAATATAGATTTATTCAGATTAGATAAGGAATATGTAATTGTAGCAAAGAGTATTTTTAAAGATAAAATGAAGGAAATAAAATATAAAGATATAGAGCAAGATTTATGTAATATATTTAAAAGAAAGAAAAAACATGAAGAAAGTACTAATTAGTATAATTAACTTTTACCAGAAATATATTTCAAAATATACACCAAGAGTATGTAGGTTTTATCCAACATGTTCAGAGTATTCTAAACAAGCTATAATAAAATACGGAGCCTTAAAAGGAACGTATTTGGCTATTAGAAGAATACTTAAATGCCATCCTTTTAATCCAGGTGGAAATGACGCTTTAGAATAGAAAGGGAGTATTATGACGTTAGGAATTTATTTAACACCAAAATGGCTAGTAGATGCAGCAGTTAAGTTATTAGATGTAATTTATGGATTTGTAGGTAACTATGGAATTGCTATTATTGTTACAACATTTTTAGTTAGGCTTTTATTATTGCCTATAACTTTAAAACAAGAAAAATCAATGAAGAGAATGAGAGAAATTCAACCTATGATAGATGCTATAAAGGAGGAGTATAAGGACGATAAGCAAATGCAGAATCAAAAAATCATGGAGCTTTATAAAAATGAAAAAGTAAATCCTGCAGGAGGTTGTTTACCTTTACTTATACAATTACCAGTATTTGTAGCACTTTATCAAGCGTTTACTAATAATGCATTACCTTCAAATGCAAGTTTTTTATGGTTTAATTTAAGTAAGCCAGATGCCCTATTTACTTTAGGAAAATTTACAATCAATTTATTACCATTATTAACAGGAGTATTTACATTTATTCAACAAAAATTAATGCAATCTAAAATGGATAATAATGCTAATGATCCTGCAGCAAGTAGTATGCAAACAATGATGTATGCTATGCCTGTATTAATGCTATTTCTTTTCTATAATATGCCTTCGGGACTTAACCTTTATTATTTTGTAAACACTTTATTATCAGTATTACAGCAGGTTTATGTTATGAATAGGAGAGATATGTAATGGAAAAAATATTTCATTCAAAGAGTGAAGAAGAATTAAGGGTAAAAATTAAGGAATTAATTACTTTGGCAGATGATGAAACTATAGTTATTAAAGAATTAAGAAAACCTTTTAAGTTTTTATTTTTCCAACTAAACGGAAAATATTTAGTTAATATAGTTAAAAAAGGTATGGAAAAAGAAAAAGTAATTAATAAGCCAAATAAAAAAGAATTAATAAAAAAAGCTAATGTTAAGAAAGAAAAAACTGCTAAAAAACAGGTAGTAAAAACAGTTGTTGAAAAAGATAAAAAAGCTGATAGATTAAATGTAATAATTAAAGAGTTTTTAGCTACAGCTAATTTAAATATTAATATTAAAGATATTACAGTTAATGATAATGTATATAAAGTAGAATTAGTTGGTGATGAGATTAGATATATTATAGGGGAAAAAGGAATATCTTTAGTTTCTTTAGAGTATTTATTAATGTCACTTGAAGAATTTAAAAATATAAAGGTATTTATAGATTCTAATAACTATAAGGAAAAAAGAGAAAATATTTTAAGAGAATTAGCACAAAAAACAGCTAAAAATGTTATAAAAACACAAAGAAAAGTTAAGTTAAATCCTATGCCTTCAAGAGAAAGAAAAATTATACATGAAGAAATAAGTAAAATAGATGGATTAGAAACTATTAGTGTTGGTGTAGAACCAAAAAGATGTCTAATAATTAAATTGAAAAATAAGAAATAATCATAGCCCTTTAATCAGGGCTTTTAACATATATGGGAGGATAAATGTTTTTTGATACAATAGCAGCAATATCAACTGCAAGAGGAGAATCAGGAATAGGAATAGTTAGAATTTCCGGTGATGAAGCATTTAAGATATTAAATGAAATATTTGTTCCCTTTACTAAAAATAAAGATTTAGGAAACTATAAATTAAATTATGGATATATATATGATGACGGTAAGGCTGTAGACGAGGTATTGGTAAGCAGAATGAAAGGACCTCGTTCATATACTACAGAAGATGTTGTTGAGATTAATTGCCATGGTGGATATTATACGACTAAAAAAATTCTTGAAGTAGTATTAAAAAAAGGTGCTAGAATGGCAGAAATAGGAGAGTTTACAAAAAGGGCTTTCATGAATGGTAGAATAGATCTATCTCAAGCAGAAGCAGTAATAGATATTATACATGGAAAAACAGAAAAATCTGTTTCTTTATCTTTGGATCAATTAAAAGGAAGTTTAAGAGATCAAATTAAGGAATTTAAAGAAGCATTTTTAGATATTACAGCTCATGTAAATGTAGTCATGGATTATCCAGAAGAAGGTATAGATGATCCTTTGCCATTAGAATTAAGAAAAAAGCTTGAAGAAGTTTATAGAAAAGCTGAAAATTTAATTTCTTCATATGATAAAGGTAAGAAAATAAAAGAAGGAATTAAAACAGTAATAGTAGGTAAACCTAATGTAGGTAAATCTACTTTATTAAATACCTTACTTCAAGAAGAAAGAGCAATAGTTACATCTGTTCCTGGAACAACAAGGGACATTATAGAAGAAATAATAAATATTAAAGGAATACCTTTGGTTTTAGTTGATACTGCTGGAATTAGAGAAACAGATGATATAGTTGAAAATATAGGAGTAAAAAAAAGTTTAGAATTTATAGATAAGGCAGATTTAGTTCTGTTAGTTTTGGATAGTTCTAAAGAAATTGAGGAAGAGGATATTAGAGTAATAGAGAAAATATTGGAGCTTGATAAACAATATATAGTGTTGTTAAATAAGATAGATTTAGAAAGAAAATTAGACATATCTAGGTATAATTTAAAAAATATAGTTGAAATATCAGCACAAAATAATATAAATATGGATAAAATGGAAAATGAAATTTATGAATTTATTACAGACAATGAGATAGATGATAGTTCAGAAAAATTAATTTTAACAAATATTAGACATAAAACAGCTTTAGAAAAAACTAAAGAATCTATAAAAAATATATTTGAAACTATAGATATGGGAATGCCTTTAGATTTAATATCAGTGGATTTAAAAGAGGGTCTTGATTCATTATCTGATATTACAGGTGAGATTACGTCAGAAGATATATTGGATCATATTTTTGCTAAATTCTGCGTAGGTAAATAAAATATTTTTTTAACAAGCACCCTATAAATAGGGTAGACAAATATGTATATAATGTTGTATAATTAGTTTGAATAACTACATATAGTATGAAAGAGGAAATATGAAAGGATACATTATTAGATTGTTATTATTAATAGCTTTTGTATATGTTATTTTCTTGTTTATTGAAAGTGATTTCTTTTTGGTTAAAAATGTAAATGTTGAAGGTAACATTTATTTAGTTAAAGAAGATATTGCATCTAAGTTTGATAATTTAAAAGGACAATCTTTATTTTTACTAGACTTATCAGAAATGAGAAATAAGATAGAAGAGGATGTTAGAATTGATAGAATAGATATATCAAGAAGATTTCCAGATACTATAAATATTAATGTAAATGAAAGAATACCTATAGGTATAATAAGTAAAAACCATAAATATTACTATATAGATAAAAATTTAAATATTTTTGCATATTATAAAGAAATAAAAGATAATAATCTTCCTATAATAGAAATAAAGGAAGAAAAGATAGATGATTTAAAGGAATTATTACTAAATATTTTAAATACAAAATTATATCATTTAATTTCAGAAATCTATAGTGATAATGAGATGTTTGTTTTAACTTTACTTGATGGAACTAACGTATATACAAACAAAGATATTAATAATAAAAAATATGAATTAGCCTATAAAGTATATTCTGAAGAAATTAAGGAGAATAATTTAGAATATATAGATATAAGATTTAGAGATATAGCGGTGAAATAATTAAAACGGAGGAATGAAGAATGGATAATAATATTTATAATGGGCAAAAATCACAACAGGTATATATTAATCATAATAATCAATATCAAGCAGTTAACGCTAATATTAAAGGAGCTAAAATTAGTATTATAGGAGTAGGTGGCGGTGGAGGAAATGCTGTTGACTACATGAAAGAATATAATATTGAAGGGGTTCAATATATAGCAATAAATACAGATTATCAAGATTTAGAAAAAAAAGCAGCAGATATTAAATTATCTATAGGAACTTTAGGAGCAGGTGGAGATCCATCTGTTGCAAGAGCAGCTGCCGAAGATATGAGAAGTGAAATTAAAAAGATAATTCAAGGTCAAGATATGATTTTTATTACTGCAGGTATGGGTGGTGGAACAGGAACAGGTGCCTCTCCAATAGTTGCAGAAATTGCTAGAGAATTAGATATATTAACTATAGCAGTAGTAACAACTCCATTTAAATTTGAAGGTCCTAGAAGAAAAAGTAATGCAGAAAACGGAATAAATGAACTTAAAAAAAATGTAGATACTTTAATAGTAATACCTAATGATAAGTTATTGACATATAAGACGGCAACAAATAAAGTTAAAAGTATGTTCTTAGCTCCAAACGAGGTATTATTTAGATCGGTTAAAGGTATAGCTGAAATAATAACTAAAGAAGGATTAATTAATATAGATTTTGCTGATGTTAAACAAATAATGAAAGATTCAGGAGAAGCGGTTGTTGGACTTGGAATTGCAGAGCAAGGAAAAGATGTATTAACAGCAGTTAGAGAAGCTATTGAAAATCCATTACTTGATAGAAATATTAAAGGAGCTAAAAAATTATTATTAAATATTACTATGTCGCCAGATGCAGCATTTGAAGATTTCCATAATATAGCAGAAGAAGTAACAATATATTCTGAAAATCCAGATATAGATGTAATGCTTGGTATAATGACAGAGGATAATATAACTGATACAAGAGTAACAATAATTGCCACAGGATTTGAAACAGAAGTTAAATCTATTGCATCTACAATAGATAGCTCTCATGTTGAAGTTCAAAGAAATGTAGAAGAAGATGAGGATAGAGAAAGTTCTTCGGTTGAACAACCATTTGTTTATCCAAGATTTGATGATTAGTAAAGATAGTAGAAAGCTTTTAGGTTACTAAAGGTTTTCTTTTTATATATAAAAATGAAAGGAAAATTATGAAAAAAATATTAGATAAATTAGAGAAATTAATTAATTATCCTATTACTATATTTTGGTCATTATTATTAATTGTATATATTAATTTGATAAAAAATGTATTTGAAGAAAATACAAATATATTAGGATTTATTGTAATAGGTTTAATATCTACAGGGTTATTTTATAGAATATATGAAAGTAAGAAATATAAACAAGTTAGAGTTTTATTCATGTCATTAATATATTCATTTTCATCATATTTACTTATAGGAAATGGTATGTTAAATGTTAGAAATCAAAAAATGGTAGTAGCATTAATTGGAATATTAATGTTTCTTTATTTTTCAAAACTACTATCAGAAGGTCAAGATTTTAATAATATATCTATTAATTTTGTGATTCATTTAGGACTGGGATTTTTATCAACTTTACTATATTCATTTTTAGTATTGATTGCATCAGAATTATTTAAGTTAAATATTGAAATGAAAGCTATAGTATCTATGTGGTTAGTAATATTTACTGTTATATTTATACTTTATTATACATCAAAAAATGGAGTACAATCTAAGGCTTTAAATAACATATTTTCTATGTTTTTAATATCATTTATAACTATACTTTATCTAGGTTTATTTTCAAAACAACAAAGTATTATGATACATTTAATATTATGGCTTGGATATATTATGGTGGGACTTAATACTGTAATTAGGAAAAAATATGTTTCTATATTTACCCTACCTTTAGTCTTATATATGATATTTACAGTAATAAAGCAGATAAGAATGTATGATATTACAGAAAATAGATACTTTATTTTAGCTTTTGGGATCTTATTATTAGCCGTATTAATTTTACAGTTAGTTAAAGATATAGATACTTCAAAATATGCTAAAGTTTTCGCTTTGTTTATAATTATGGTATTTTTTATTCCATATTTTAATGCTTTTTCTATAACTGAAAGAAGAATGATGTCTAACTTTCTATATTTATATAATTTAGAAAATCTTACATATGAGCAGAAAAAAGATTTAAATTCATATTATAATTATTTAATTTCAAGAGATGTTAATTTTAAAGAATTAAATGATTATAAAAATATGGACGTTGATAACATTTACAAGAATTATTATTTCAACATGGAAGCTGGAGTTAAAAAGATTGGTAATGTAACATATATTAATGAAAAAGATATAAAAAATGAGTATATATATGTTATTAATGGAGAAAGTATAGATTTAGTAAATAAATTAATTAATAAAGAGCTTGAAAATGAAAAATATATAATACATCCATTGAATTATTATTTTGAGAAAAATTTAAAAGATAAGGGAATTAGTGGAAGTTTAGAAATATTAATAGAAGAAAAATAAAAAATAATGCACATCATCAATTTGATGTGCATTGTTTATTTCTTATTTTTATGTCTTAATTCATGAGATATATGTAATTTAGGCTTTGAATTTTCATCTATAATATATTCAGAATCCATAACCCTCATTATCTCCTTTATTAATATCTCAGCACCAATTTCGTTAACATGAACCCTATCTTTTCTGAAATATTCATAATGATCCTTAGATAAAGAATACCAGTCAATTATATTAATATCCTTATATAAATCTCTTGCTTCTTTTAATGTCTTATTTACTCTTCTACTCCATTTTCTAGGAACATTAATATTTATGAAGAAAAGATTGGCCCTGTTAAATGTCTCCCTTATTTTCTCTATTTCTTTTAGTGTTATAGCACCATTAGTTCCAAGCATAATTACAACATTTGAATCAGGTTCATTGTAATGTATATATTTTTTTGAAACTTCTATTGCATCATGTAGAAATCTTCCGGTTTGTGCATCTACTTCAAGTATTGGAAGAACTTTTGCCCATGCATATGCAATATTGATACCAAGTGAATCCCCTAACATTAATACTTTACTTATTTTTTTCTTTTCTTCATTTTTAACTTCATTTTTAATATCTATATTTATTTTATTCACATTTAAGTCAAGTGATTTAGTTCCCACTTCTTTTTCATCAATTAGCCTGTAAGACCATAATTCTAAGTCCATTCCAGCTATTGATAGGAATGAAAATACAAATAATAAAAGAGTTATTATAGATACAACTGAATTTTCAAAGTATTTTTTAAATCCATTTTTTCTTATAGGTTCTTCAATAAAATGGAATGATAAAATAGAAATAAATAATGTGAATACTATTCTAATTATAACATTGGTAAGATTTGGTTCTAAATATTCTTCATAAGGTGTTGTTAATACAAATATTACATAATGCCAAATATATATACTATATGATAATTTACCTATATAATTAAATAATCCAAGTATCTTTGATGTTGAAAGAAATAGTATAATAAATCCAAAAACAATTGAATAAATTAATACACCTAAATACTTGTATAAAAATACAGATTTTTCATCTACTATAGTCATAGTATATATTGATATTGTCAAAAGTATGAATCCTAAAATTTTTGTCATAATAGGAATATTCTTTTTTGAAAGCTTTGATAAGGGTATAAATGTAGAAAATATACCGCCTATACATAAAGCGTAAATTCTAGCAATTAATAAGTAATATATAACTGATAAATTTTTACTATCATTTAAGTATAATATATTTATACAAGCTATGGATATAAAAGATAAAGTTATTAATATTTCTTTAATATATTTTCTTCCAAAATTAGTCAGAAATATTAGTGGAAATAAAAAATAAAATTTCATTTCTATTGCAAGAGACCATAGGTGTTTAACTGGAGAAGCTATAGAAAAATTATCAAAATAATTAGATTTACTGAGTATATAATGAAAATTAGAATTATATATACTACTATGTAATATGTTCATTTTTTCTTTGATTAACCAATCTTTATTAGTTAGTGTTAATACTACAGTTAGAATAAGTAGCATAGAAAAAGAAACTGGAAATAATCTTTTAAATCTTTTATAATAAAAATCCTTTATATTTAAATTATTTTTCTCTATTAATATTGAAGTGATTAAATATCCTGATAACACAAAAAATAAGTCAACTCCTAGAAATCCACCAGAAAGTATACTAGGGAAAAAATGATAAATAATAACAAGGATTACAGCGACTGCACGTAATCCATTAAGTCCTTTTAACTCTTTCATTTGAAAACTCCTTTTTTATATAGATAACTATACCATAAAATAATGGTTAATAGCAAGAGAATAAAGTGTGTATTATGTGAATTTTAAGAGATATTTTTTGTCAAACACGTATAAATTGTAAGGCAACTTGACAAATACGTATAAATTATGATATATTTACCATAGTGTGGCGATATGGTCGAGGGGCTTAGGCAGAGGTCTGCAAAACCTTTTACATCAGTTCGAGTCTGATTATCGCCTCCATTTTTTTATACTTATATTTCTCTAGGAGGGTAATATGAAAATTTCTGTTTATTGCGGAGCAAGTGTTGGAAGTAATGAAAATTTTGCTTTATCAGCAACTAAATTAGGGGAATTGATAGCAAAAACTAAAAACGTTTTAGTATATGGTGCTGGAAGAATTGGACTTATGGGATTATTAGCTGAAGCTGCACTTTCTTTAGATTGTGAAGTTATAGGTGTTATGCCAGAATTTTTAACTCATGGAGAAAGAGTGCATAATGGTCTTTCTAAATTAATTATAGTAGAAACTATGGCTGAGAGAAAAAAGATATTATTTGAAAGTGATATGTATATAGCTCTTCCTGGTGGAGTAGGTACATTAGAAGAAATTAGCGAAGCTTATTCGGGTGTTAGATTAGGATTAAGTAATTCAAGATGTGTACTATTAAATATAGATGGTTACTATAACGAATTTATAGCATATTTAGATAGAATGGTAGAAAATGGATTTTTAAGTCAAAAAGGTAGAGATATACTTGAAGTATATAATAGTGTTGAGCAATTGGGTGAAAATTTATGAATGAATATTTAGAATTGGTTAATAATGATGATTTTATAGATATTTGCTTATACCTAACAGAAGACAAACCTTATGAAATAGGTGAAAAAATGGAAGCTATAGATAAAAGAGCGTATATGAATGGTGAAAATTGGGCAGTTTTTTTTGATTATTATGTAAAAACATATAGACCTGAACTTTTATTAGATCTTCAACATGATTTTGATGTTGAAATATATGTAGGCTTTTATATCTCTATACCAGAAAATATTTCAAGGGCTAAACAATATATGGAAATGATAAAAGAATTATTGGAAAATGAAAACAAAATATATAGAATAATTAAAGAAAAAGGAAATGAAATAAATTGGAAATAATGGAGTGTTATTATTAACGCTCTTTTTTAGTTATAATAAAAATTGTTGACAAATATACGGGGGGGGGG
>NZ_LKKV01000014.1:0-333 GCF_001902585.1 Streptobacillus notomytis
TGCAGCGCCACTGGGCGTACAGATCCAGCGACAGCGAGCGCGAACGGCCTTTGCAGGCGGCCAGCTCCGATTCACGGGCAATCACGAAGGCAAAGCCCGGCACGCCCTGAATGCATTTGTTGGCGGAGCTTATCAGGTAATCAATAGTTAGCGCGGCGATATCCAGTGGAATGCCGCCGAAGCTGCTCATCGCATCGACGATATAGCGTTTATCGTACCGTTTCGCCAGTTCGGCCACCTCTTCGATCGGATTCAGCATACCGGTGGTGGTTTCGCTGTGTACCATCGCGATATGGGTGATCGCCGGGTCGTTCTGCAGGATCTGTTCGATCG
>NZ_LKKV01000015.1:0-242 GCF_001902585.1 Streptobacillus notomytis
CTCAAGGGACTGGCCGGGCTGCAATCCGGGGTCAACGAACCGGCGGGGCTGATCGACTACCGCACCAAGCGCCCCGAACATGTGCGCAGCGTCACCCTGGGCACCGACGAACAAGGCTCGCGCTACATCGCGGCCGATCTGGGCGACTGGTTCGATGCCGATCGCACGCTGGGCGTGCGCGTGAATGCCGCGCGCGAAGATTTCCGCAGCTATGTCGACCATGCCGATGGTTACCGCAATTT
>NZ_LKKV01000016.1:0-275 GCF_001902585.1 Streptobacillus notomytis
AAATTAAAAGGATTAATTACTATTAAAGATATAGATAATGTTGCAAATTATCCTAATGCATGTAAGGATGAAAAAGGAAGATTAAGAGTTGGAGCAGCAGTGGGAATAGGAGCAGATACATTAAGAAGAGTTAAAGCCTTAGTAGATGCAGGAGTAGATATTATTACTGTTGACTCTGCTCATGGACACTCAAAGGGTGTAATTGAGAAGATAAAAGAAATTAGAAAAGAATTTCCAAACTTAAATTTAATAGGTGGAAATATCTGTCCTTACTT
>NZ_LKKV01000017.1:0-447 GCF_001902585.1 Streptobacillus notomytis
GTTATTAATACTATGTTTAAAATATCAGATGTTACCTTGTATCTTATTAATTTTTCCAAAAATTTTGCTACTTTTTTTCTATTATCCTCTTCGACTTCTTTTAAATAATTTTTTTCTATATAATTAATATACATAAAACTTGTATTAAAAGCACTTAGTATAGAAAAAAATAATAAAATTATTAAAAAAGTTACTATAATATTAATACTTATCTTAATACATCTCCTTTTTAAAAATTATTATTTTTAATGTAGGAAGATTTTTTAATTTTAGTATACTATTTTTTGCTATAATTATATCATTATTAATACTACTTCAGATTTTTATAAAAGCAATATCTAAGATAGATGTATATAAGACATTAATAAATACTATAGATTTTATTGATGTATTAATGATAGTTTTATTCCCGTTTGTATTAATAGTAGAAAGTATATATATGAAAAT
>NZ_LKKV01000018.1:0-374 GCF_001902585.1 Streptobacillus notomytis
AATATCTTTTTTCATAGTGATATGACTCAGTTAATATTAAGGGAAAAATTAGATTTATCACTATTTAACATAGATGGTATTTCAGCCTCTTTTCATAAATTTCATGGTGCAAAAGGTAGTGGATTTGCATATATATCATCAAAGTATTTAATAGAAAAACATATACATGGTGGTGAACAGGAAAAGAATAAAAGAGCAGGAACAGAAAATATAAACTCCATAATTTTTTCTATTTCACCAGTTTCAATAATTCCCTTACTATTTGGTTTAATATAGCTTATATCAAAACCTTTTTCTTCAAGATATTTACAAACATTTAATATACTAAGGTTCTATAGATGAGGTAATGATATGTCCTTTACCCTTATTTAAAG
>NZ_LKKV01000019.1:0-431 GCF_001902585.1 Streptobacillus notomytis
AGTGAACCATATGTTGTCTTATCTCTTTGGTTTTTAATTACTTCTAGATTTCTTAGAGTTGAAGAAGATATTTCAACAAATTTTGATTTGTTTATAACCTCAATTTTTCTAATAGTTAATTCATTATTAAATTGCATAGCTAAAACATAATCTAATATACAGGCACAAGCATCTATCATAGCTTATTTAGATATAACTACAGGAGAATTTAAAGTATTAGAATGTGATGAAGATAATTTAATTAGTGAGATATATAAAATAGAACCAAAAGAGATATTATTAACACAAAGCTTAAAAGAAAAATTTGAGAATATAATAGACAAGCTTGATGTTAATATTTCAACAATTAGTAAAGTAAATGATGCAGAAAAATTTTTAAAAGATTACTTTAATATAGTTTCTTTAGATAGTTATGGTATATTTGGTAAAAA
>NZ_LKKV01000020.1:0-233 GCF_001902585.1 Streptobacillus notomytis
CGCCTGAATCTGGAAGACAACAACGTCCACGGCGGCCGTCAGCACGACACCACCATCGGTGCCAACTGGTACCTCACCAGCCACTTCAAGATGCAGGCCAACTATAGCTGGGTGGATTCCTCGCGCAACGGCGTGCATGAAACCCCGCACGTGATGGAGCTGCGCGCGCAGGTGATGTTCTAAGCGCCCACGGCTAACGCCTCATCCCGCATCACCCTGCGGCCGCCTCCTTC
>NZ_LKKV01000021.1:0-203 GCF_001902585.1 Streptobacillus notomytis
TCCTTGAAGGTGGTCACCGACACCACCGGGCCGAAGATTTCTTCCTGAAACACGCGCATCTTGTTGTGGCCCTTGAACACCGTGGGCTTGACATAGAAACCGTCCGATAGCTCCCCGTCGAGCATGTTGCGCTCGCCACCGATCAGGATTTCGGCGCCCTCCTGCTTGCCTATGTCGATGTAGGACAGAATCTTCTCCAGCTG
>NZ_LKKV01000022.1:0-338 GCF_001902585.1 Streptobacillus notomytis
GCTAAACGTGGTGGTGTCGTTCAGTACGTGGATGCTTCCCGTATCGTTATCAAAGTTAACGAAGACGAGATGTATCCGGGGGAAGCAGGTATCGACATCTACAACCTGACCAAGTACACCCGTTCTAACCAGAACACCTGTATCAACCAGATGCCGTGTGTGTCTCTGGGTGAACCGGTAGAACGTGGCGACGTGCTGGCAGACGGTCCGTCCACCGACCTCGGTGAACTGGCGCTTGGTCAGAACATGCGCGTAGCGGTCATGCCGTGGAATGGTTACAACTTCGAAGACTCCATCCTCGTATCCGAGCGTGTTGTTCAGGAAGACCGTTTCACCAC
>NZ_LKKV01000023.1:0-213 GCF_001902585.1 Streptobacillus notomytis
ACCGACGACGGAATCAGCCCCCAGCGCTCGCGCCTGGGAGCCGAGCTCCTCAAAGGCAATCTCCCGCGCTTTACGCAGTTCTTTTTCGTAGGCACCGGAGCGTCCGCCAACGATATCGCGGATACCGGCAAAGAAATCACGGAAAATATTCGCGCCTAAAATCGCTTCGCCAGTCACCACACCGCAATATTCAACGATGGTCTGGCCTTCCAG